>NZ_QBAW01000001.1:300000-402887 GCF_009689985.1 Helicobacter pylori
AAAAGCCATCAAACAAGCTTAAGAAATCATCAGCCAAAATGACATTCACCGGCAATTCACACATGATATAAATTTCAAGCCCGTTTTTACCGGATTCTAAATTGTTTTTTCTTAAGATTTCTAGGACTTTTTTACCCTCTTCAATGGTGCGCAAAAAAGGGATCATCACTTTCATGTTCGTTAAGCCCATTTCTTCCCTCACTAACGCTAAAGCTTCACACTCCCACGAAAACGCTTCATTGTAGCTCTCTGAATAATACCGACTAGCCCCTCTATAGCCAAGCATGGGGTTTTCTTCATTGGGTTCATAACTAGAGCCGCCAAGCATGCGCATGTATTCATTGGATTTGAAATCGCTAGTCCTTACAATCACAGGTTTAGGGTAAAACGCTGCGCTGATCATGCCAATGCCTTCAGCGATTTTTTTCACAAAAAAATCTTTAGGGTTAGCATAGCCTGCCATAAGGTTTTCAATTTCATTTTTTTCTTTCACGCTTTTTTTGTGGTGCAAATCCACTAAAGCTAAGGGGTGGGCTTTGATTTGATTTAAAATAATCATTTCCATTCTGGCCAGCCCTACGCCGTGATTAGGGAGTTGAGAAAAGCCAAAGGCTTTTTCAGGGTTTCCAATATTAATATAAATTTTTGTTTGAGTTTCTTGCATGTTAGAAAGCTCCACCCTTTCAATTTCATGCTCATAAATGCCCGCATACACATAGCCCTCTTCGCCCTCAGCGCAAGAAACCGTGATTTCCATGCCGGTATAAAGGCTATCAGTCGCCCCACTCACGCCAACAATGGCTGGCACGCCAATTTCTCTAGCCACAATAGCAGCATGGCAAGTGCGCCCCCCACGATTGGTGATAACCGCGCTCGCTTTTTTCATGCAAGGCTCCCAATCTGGGTCGGTGTTATCCGTAACTAAAATTTCGCCCTCTTTAAAAGAATTCATATGCTCCAAATCATTGATGATGCGCACTTTCCCTGAGCCGATTTTACTCCCAATCGCTCTGCCTTGTAAGATAATCTCTTTCTTTTCGTTAGGGTTTTTGAATTTGAATTTTTCAAAGACTTGATTTTCTTCTTTACTTTTTTGGCTTTGAACGGTTTCTGGGCGCGCTTGAACGATAAAGATTTCCCCGCTATCGCCATCTTTAGCCCATTCTATATCCATGGGGCGGTATTGTTTGGCTTCTTTAGAGTAATGTTTTTCAATTTCAATGGCGTATTTGGCTAAAATCAGCACGTCTTCATCGCGCAATGAAAAGGACTGCCATTCTTTTTTGGTGGTTTTAATGTTTCTAGTAGGGTGTTCGCTACCTCTTGGGGCATAGACCATTTTTTGCGTTTTGTTGCCGAGTTGGCGTTTGATAATGGGGCGTTTGTTTTGCTCTAAAGTGGGCTTAAACACATAAAATTCATCGGGGTTTATCGTGCCGCCCACCACATTTTCGCCCAACCCCCACGCTGAAGTGATAAACACCGCGTCTTTAAAACCGGTTTCAGTGTCAATAGAAAACATCACGCCCGCGCTGCCTTTATCCGCTCGCACCATTTTTTGCACCCCCACACTGAGCGCGACTTTTAAATGATCAAACCCACGACTCGCTCTATAACTAATCGCTCTATCGGTAAAAAGCGACGCTAAACAGGATTTGATATAGTGGATCAATTCTGTTTTACCCTTAATGTTTAAATAAGTGTCTTGCTGCCCGGCAAAAGAAGCGTCCGGCAAATCTTCTGCAGTAGCGGAACTCCTTACAGCCACATCGGCTTCTTTCATGTTGTATTGTTGGCTTAAAATCTCATAAGCTTGAAAAATCTCATCCCTCAAATCGCTAGGAAAAGGCGTGCCAAAAATAAGCTCTCTGATTTGTTTGGAGCGGATTTTTAACACATCAATTTCGGTGGCATCAACATTTTCTAAAAGCTCTATGATTTTTTGTTTAGCCCCCCCTTGCTCTAAAAGATACCAATACGCTTCGCTAGTGATCGCAAAGCCATCAGGCACTTTAATGCCAATTGGCACTAATTCTTGAAACATCTCGCCAATGCTAGCGTTCTTGCCCCCAACCAGATTCACATTCTTATTGTTCAACTCTTTGAAAAACTTGATATATCGCACAAAACTCCCTTAAAATGATCATTAAGTCTCTTAAAACATAAAATATAATAATGATAGCATGATAGAGCTTTAGTTTTAGCTAGTTTGTATTCTAAGCTTTTTAATAAGGGGTGTATTCTTTTTGGTTTATGATTTTATTGTATAATGGGCGGTTAGTTAGGTATTTTTGAATAGAAAGGGTAGTTTTGTATAGGCGGTTGCTATTGAATTTGCTTTGTATGGTGTTTTTACAAGCGTGTTTAAAGCCTATGAGCGACCCTAAAGCTGAGAAAGTGGATTCGCAAGTGCAATGCGGGTTTGGCTCAAAAGATTGCTAAAAGCATTGAAAAAATATTGAAAAAGTATTGAAGAAAGGAAACATAAGTTTTAAAGAATGAGTGCGGAACTGATTGCTGTTTATAAAGACGAGCAAATAATAGATTTAGAGAGTGCAAAAGTCTTAGGGCTGAGCGATGGGATTAAAGCGTTAAAAGGGAGTGAGCCGATATTTTTTGATGATTCGCCTTTGGCTTTAGAAGTGATCAGGCATTCATGCGCGCATTTGCTCGCGCAAAGCTTGAAAGCCCTTTATCCGGACGCGAAATTTTTTGTAGGCCCTGTGGTAGAAGAGGGGTTTTATTACGATTTTAAGACTTCTTCAAAAATCAGCGAAGAGGATTTGCCTAAAATTGAAGCGAAAATGAAAGAGTTTGCGAAGTTGAAACTCGCTATCACTAAAGAGACTTTAACCAGAGAGCAAGCTTTGGAGCGTTTTAAGGGCGATGAATTAAAGCATGCGGTCATGAGTAAAATCAGTGGCGATAAATTTGGCGTGTACCAACAAGGCGAGTTTGAAGATTTGTGTAAGGGACCGCACCTCCCAAACACTCGTTTTTTAAACCATTTCAAGCTCACTAAACTGGCTGGGGCTTATTTGGGTGGCGATGAAAACAATGAAATGCTCATTAGAATCTATGGCATCGCTTTTGCCACCAAAGAGGGCTTAAAAGACTATCTTTTCCAAATAGAAGAGGCGAAAAAACGAGATCACAGAAAGCTAGGCGTGGAGCTAGGGCTTTTTAGCTTTGATGATGAGATAGGGGTGGGCTTGCCTTTATGGCTGCCTAAAGGGGCAAGGCTCAGAAAACGCATTGAAGATTTATTGAGTCAAGCGTTGCTTTTAAGAGGCTATGAGCCGGTCAAAGGCCCTGAGATTTTAAAGAGCGATGTGTGGAAAATCAGCGGGCATTATGACAACTATAAAGAAAACATGTATTTCACCACGATTGATGAGCAAGAATACGGCATAAAGCCCATGAATTGCGTGGGGCATATTAAAGTCTATCAAAGCGCTTTACACAGCTATAGGGATTTGCCTTTAAGGTTTTATGAATACGGCGTGGTGCATCGGCATGAAAAAAGCGGCGTGTTGCATGGGCTTTTAAGGGTTAGGGAATTTACCCAAGACGATGCGCATATTTTTTGCTCTTTTGAACAGATCCAAAGCGAAGTGAGCGCGATTTTAGATTTTACGCATAAGATCATGCAAGCGTTTGATTTTAGCTATGAAATGGAATTATCCACAAGGCCGGTTAAATCCATAGGCGATGATGAAGTGTGGGAAAAGGCCACTAACGCTTTAAAAGAAGCCCTAAAAGAGCACCGCATTGATTATAAGATTGATGAAGGGGGAGGGGCTTTCTATGGGCCTAAGATTGACATTAAAATCACTGACGCTTTAAAGCGTAAATGGCAGTGCGGCACGATTCAAGTGGATATGAATTTGCCTGAACGCTTCAAGCTTGCTTTCACTAATGAGCGTAATCACGCTGAACAGCCGGTGATGATCCACAGAGCGATTTTAGGCTCGTTTGAAAGGTTTATTGCGATTTTGAGCGAACATTTTGGGGGGAATTTCCCTTTCTTTGTCGCGCCCACTCAAATCGCTCTCATTCCTATTAATGAAGAGCATCATGTTTTTGCTTTGAAATTAAAAGAGGCACTAAAAAAGCGCGATATTTTTGTAGAAGTGTTGGATAAAAACGACAGCTTGAATAAAAAGGTGCGCTTAGCCGAAAAGCAAAAAATCCCTATGATTTTAGTGTTAGGGAATGAAGAGGTGGAGACCGAAATTTTATCCATTAGAGACAGAGAAAAACAAGCTCAATATAAAATGCCCTTAAAGGAGTTTTTAAGTATGGTTGAATCTAAAATGCAAGAGGTTAGTTTTTGAGTAGGAACGAAGCGTTGTTAAACGGAGACATTAATTTTAAAGAAGTGCGTTGCGTGGGTGATAATGGCGAAGTGTATGGGATCATTTCCTCCAAAGAAGCGTTCAATATCGCTCAAAATTTAGGTTTGGATTTGGTTTTGATTTCAGCGAACGCGAAACCTCCCGTGTGTAAGGTGATGGATTACAATAAATTCCGCTACCAGAATGAAAAGAAAATCAAGGAAGCCAAGAAAAAGCAAAAACAAATTGAAATCAAAGAGATCAAGCTTTCCACTCAGATCGCGCAAAACGATATTAACTATAAAGTCAAGCATGCGAGAGAATTTATTGAAGCCAATAAGCATGTCAAATTCAAGGTGGTTTTAAAGGGTAGGGAGAGCCAAAATTCAAAAGCCGGGCTTGATGTGCTTTTGAGAGTCCAAACAATGATGGAAGATTTAGCCAACCCTGAAAAAGAGCCAAAAACTGAGGGGCGTTTTGTTTCGTGGATGTTTGTGCCTAAGGCTAAAGAAGCCCCCAAAAACGAAAAGAAAACCAAAGAAAATAACCCGCCTTTTAATCGTATTAACCTTATGAAAGGAGAAAATCATGCCAAAAATGAAGACTAATCGTGGCGCGTCTAAGCGTTTCAAAGTTAAAAAAAACTTGATTAAGCGTGGTAGCGCTTTTAAAAGCCATATTTTGACTAAAAAAAGCCCCAAACGCAAAGCCAATCTAAACGCGCCAAAACATGTGCATCACACTAACGCGCATTCTGTCATGTCGTTGCTTTGCAGGGCTTGAGAATGCTCATTAGAAAGTGGAGTTAATCCCCTTGTTTAAGGGAAAGTCGTTGTAAAAACGCACCTAAAAATATTTTAAAAAGAAAGGTAAAGAAATGAGAGTTAAAACAGGCGTTGTGCGCAGAAGACGCCATAAAAAAGTCTTAAAACTCGCTAGAGGGTTTTATAGTGGCAGAAGAAAGCATTTTAGAAAGGCTAAAGAACAGCTTGAAAGAAGCATGTATTACGCCTTTAGGGATCGCAAACAAAAGAAAAGAGAATTCAGGAGTTTGTGGGTGGTAAGGATTAATGCGGCTTGCAGAATGCATGAAACAAGTTATTCGCGTTTCATGCATGCCTTAAAAGTGGCTAATATTGAATTAGACCGCAAGGTTTTAGCAGATATGGCGATGAATGACATGCAAGCCTTTAAGAGCGTGTTAGAGAGCGTGAAAGAGCATCTTTGATCTCTATTGGCTGTTAGGTTTTAGTTTTAGCCTAAAAAAGGTGAGAGGATTTTAGGACTTTTTACTAAAAAGTTCCTAAAATTGATTTTTTGTTTCAATTTATTCTCATTCAATCGCTATATTTAATCAAAAAAAAAGCAATTTTATAGTAGAATGTAGCATTTAGAACTCAAGTAGAGAAAATGTAGAAGGAAGGAATACATGAAGAAATCTGTTATAGTAGGTGCTGTCTCTCTAGCAATGACAAGCTTATTGTCAGCAGAGACCCCTAAGCAAGAAAAAGCTATTAAGACTAGCCCTACCAAAAAAGGTGAAAGAAATGCTGCTTTTATAGGGATTGATTACCAGTTGGGTATGCTTAGCACTACCGCTCAAAATTGTTCCCATGGGAATTGTAATGGTAATCAAAGTGGGGCTTATGGCTCTAATACGCCTAACATGCCTACAGCGTCAAACCCAACAGGAGGTCTTACTCATGGTGCTCTAGGGACTCGTGGGTATAAGGGCTTAAGCAACCAACAATACGCTATCAATGGTTTTGGGTTTGTTGTAGGGTATAAGCATTTTTTTAAGAAATCCCCGCAATTTGGAATGCGTTATTACGGATTCTTTGATTTTGCAAGCTCTTATTATAAGTATTACACTTATAATGATTATGGCATGAGAGACGCTCGCAAGGGTTCTCAAAATTTTATGTTTGGCTATGGGGCTGGCACAGATGTGTTGTTTAACCCGGCTATTTTCAATCGTGAGAACTTGCATTTTGGGTTTTTCGTTGGCGTTGCGATTGGTGGCACTTCTTGGGGTCCAACAAACTATTATTTTAAGGACCTAGCTGATGAATACAGAGGGAGTTTCCACCCATCAAATTTCCAGGTCTTAGTTAATGGTGGGATCCGATTAGGCACTAAACACCAAGGTTTTGAAATTGGCTTGAAAATCCAAACTATCCGCAACAATTATTATACCGCTAGTGCGGATAATGTGCCTGAAGGGACTACTTATAGATTCACCTTCCACCGCCCCTATGCCTTTTATTGGCGTTACATTGTAAGCTTTTAAGGTGTTTTAGGGTTAATCTTATGGGGGTATAGAAAAGGGCTTTTGCTCTTTATGGCCTTTTATGATTTTCTTGTATCAAAGGCTTTAAAAAATCAATACGATTATTTGGCAAAAATTAAAGCACAATCCTTACAAACAATTGAACTTACCAACAACAGCACACAAACAAGTCTTTGAAAAATCAAAAATGAATTCATTACTTTTGAAAATAATAATAGGGGATACAGGTTAGCTGTTTTACATAAAATCTAAAAATCAATTGGCCATTAAAGCGCTATAAGTTATCTTTAATCAATCAAATGATAGAATTCATTTGTTATTTTTGAATTGGGAGCATTTGATGAAAAAATTGGCGTTTTCTTTATTATTTGCAGGGACTTTTTTGGGGCTTTTTTTGAATGCGAGCGATTTTAAGAGCATGGATAATAAGCAACTATTAGAGCAAGCAGGGAAAGTTGCTCCTAGCGAAGTTCCAGAGTTTCGTGCAGAAGTCAATAAGCGATTAAAAGCGATGAAAGAAGAAGAGCGTAAAAATTATAAAGCGGATTTTAAGAAAGCGATGGATAAAAATTTAGCTTCTTTAAGCCAAGAAGATCGCAACAAGCGTAAAAAAGAAATTCTTGAAGTCATTGCTAATAAAAAGAAAACAATGACGATGAAAGAATACCGCCAAATGGGGCTAGATTTGCATGATTGCACATGTGAAGGCCCTTTTCATGATCATGAGAAAAAGGGAAAAAAAGGCAAAAAACCAAGCCATCATCAGCATTAACGCTTTAGGGTGTGCTAACTTTTTTTGATTTTTGTAAAACCACGCCGTAAGTTTCTGGCTTTTGGCTAGGGGGATATAAGGCGTTTTCGTGTTATAATTCTACCATAGCGTTTGGGCACTTAAAATAGAGGCTATCTGCTTGGTGGGTGGGCTTTGTTGATTCTAAATCTTTTAGCTGTGAAGGGCATGTCAGTTTTTTAGAGTTAAAGTTTTTGGAGTGTTTGTATTTTTTGGATATTTATAGTATCATACCCAATAGTAAAGACCCTTTGAAAGTCTGTAATTTAAGACGGCTAAAATGGCTTGAATTCTAGGTGGTTTTTTATCAATAGAAGAAGATTTCAAAAGAGAGCTTATGAAGAACGGTATCTATTTTTGTTGCGGTTATATATTAATTAGGAGTTTGGTGTGAAACGGATTTTATTTTTTTTAGCGGCTACGACTTTTTTGTTGAGAGCAGAGACGGCTTCTGCCACTATTAACACTACAGTTGATCCCAATGTTATGTTTTCTGAAAGCTCCACAGGGAATGTGAAAAAGGACCGCAAGAGGGTTTTAAAGAGTATGGTTGATTTGGAAAAAGAGCGCGTGAAGAATTTTAACCAGTATTCTGAAACCAAGATGAGTAAGGGCGATTTATCCGCTTTTGGAGCTTTCTTTAAGGGGAGTTTGGAAGATTGTGTGGAGCAAAAGATTTGTTATTATGAGCATAGGAATGGTAAGGTTTCTTTTGTGGTGAATGACAGAGAAAAGTTTTATAAGCATGTGCTTAAAGACTTAGGGACAGAGCTTTCACTCCCTTTGTTCAACTGGCTTTACAAAGGCTCGGATTTTGGGGCTTTGCATGAGCAGTTTGGGGATATGTATGATGGGTATATCAAATACTTGATCAGCATGGTTAGAATAAGCCAAAAAGAAAAGGCTAGAAAACTGGATGCAGTCACTCTTAAAAAAATGGAAGATCAAGCTGAGAAAGACACTAAGGCGGCATTTCAAAAGAGGAGTAATGGGGAGCTTGAAAGCCATACTGATAGCCCTGAATTTATAAGCTCTTCTAAGAAAACACAGACTTCTAATCCGGATCTAGATTCTATGACCAATGCTAACACGCTCAAAGAAACAGCTTCAAAAGAGCTAGAGACTTCTTCAAACAAAGAGAAAAAGTCTAAGAAAAAACGCCGCCTTTCAAAGAAAGAAAGGCAACAACAAGCCTTGCAACAAGAGTTTGAAAAGCAAATTAGCGACTCTAGTAAGTCTGAAAAATAGTAAAATAGCCTAACTTATCTTTTTGAGTAGGGGGCTTTAAATAAGTTTCTTAAGCACTCCTTTTTTGGGCTTTTAGCTCTCTATCGTTAAGCTCTCTTATATTAGGACTATCTTTTTAAAAACCACCGCTTTTTTAAAATCTTTAAACTTTTTGGCTTTTTTTGTGGTAACGATTGGTAACGATTAGCTTAAGGTTTTGTTACGCAAAAATCTTTGAAATATGGCGATTGACAGAGTTAAACACAACCTCAAGACATTCCAACGCATTTTATAAAGCCTATAAAAAGTTTTTAATGGAGTATTGGCATTGATGCCTTTGAGTGTTTTTTACAATCAAAATAAAAAAGCTTGTGTAAGCAAGTGAATAGTTTCTCATAACACGCTCTTAGGGGGTTAGGGGGATTTAGTTTTGGGTTTGAGAAGGGCGTTAAAGCGCAAAATACCCCCTTATTTTCTTATGAGTTTAAACAAACTTAATGAGTTTTACTACAAAATGAAATCCAAAACAATGAAAGAACGCTTTAAACCCTATGTTTAAAAATTTTTAAGGAATATTAAAGTTGGGTGGGGCTTATTTGTGTTGGTTAAAAACAAAGCCTTTTTATTTTGAATTTAAAGCCCTAAAAGTTGAGAGCTATCCTTTAGCATTTTAAGGTTTTGGCTAATCCCCCTAACGAAGTTTCTTTGTATTTTTCATTCATGTCTTTTCCGGTCGCATACATCGTGGCGATCACTTCATCTAGGCTCACTTTAGGCTTGTATTCATCTTCTAAGGCTAGTTTAGAAGCGCTGATCGCTTTAATCGCCCCTAAAACATTGCGCTCAATGCAAGGGATTTGCACCAAGCCCCCCACCGGATCGCATGTCAATCCTAAATGGTGCTCCATAGCGATTTCACTAGCGATCAAAACCTGTTGCGTGGTCGCTTGGCACAAATAGGCTAACCCTCCTGCAGCCATAGAGCTTGCCACGCCAATTTCAGCCTGACACCCCGCTTCTGCGCCGCTCAAGGAAGCGTTTTTCTTGTAAAGATAGCCAATCGCCGCACTAGTGAGTAAAAAATCATTGATAGATTTTTGCGATAAATTTTCAAACAAATGGTTTTTAGCGTATAAAAGCACACTTGGCACCACCGCGCACGCTCCATTAGTGGGGGCGGTTACCACCTTGCCTCCACTAGCGTTTTCTTCAGCAATGGCGCGAGCGTAAAGCGAAATGTAATCAATCAGCGCTAAGGGGTCTTTCCCGCTTGTGGGGTGTTTTTCTAAGCGCGTTTTAACGCTTGGGGCTAATCGTGTTACTTTCAAAGAACCAGGCAGATACCTTTCTTTAGAATTAGCCCCATTATAATAACACTCAAGCATCGCATGATAAATTTTAGTCATCGTTGCATCAGGGCAGTTTTTGAGGGCGTTTTCTCTCAAACGCACGATTTCAGCGATGCTTTTTTGGTGTTTTTGGCACAATTCTAGCAATTCCTTAGCGCTTGAAAAATCATAAGCAACGCTTTCATTCCCGCCCTCTTCAGACAAGTTGTCTAATTCTTTTTCAGTATAGACAAACCCTCCACCAACAGAATAATAAGTCTCTTCCTTTAAAACCTCATTTTTAGCGTTAAAAGCTTTTAGAATGAGAGCGTTTTGGTGTCTGGCTAAAGGTTTGTTGTCAAAAATCAAATCTTTAGCATAATTAAAAGGGATATGATGCTGGTTAGCGAGTTTTAAAGCTTTGTTTTCAAACACCTCATGCAATAAGGCTTTTTTGGTTGTTATATCTAATTCGTTAGCATAGATGCCATGCAAGCCAATTAAAACCGCCTCATCGCTCAAATGCCCTTTGCCGGTTAAGGCTAATGAGCCATGCAAGGTGATTTGAACGCGTTCAACCTGCTCTAAAACGCCTTTTAACAACCCGCAAAATCTCGCTCCCGCTTCCATAGGCCCTATGGTGTGTGAAGAGCTAGGCCCAACGCCGATTTTAAAAATGGATAAAATAGAAAAACTAGCCATTAAAATAGTCCTAAAAATACGCTCAAAGCCGTTAAGCTCCCAAAGACAAACACAAAAATATCCACTTTGAAATTTCTAAAACGCTTCAAACTAGAAACGCTATAAAACGCTATCATGGGCATCACAAACAGAATGAGCGCGATAATGGGGCCGCCTAAATTCTCAATAAAATCCAAGATATTAGGGTTAATATAAGCCACAAGCGTGATAGTCAGCCATAAAAAAATCGTTACGCTCACGCTCAAGGTTTTAGAAGCTTTTTTCAATTTTAAGCTTTGAATGATTATGCCTTCTAAACCCTCCTTAGCCCCATAATAATGCCCAAAAAAAGATGAAAAAATCGCTAAAAAAGCCACCACAGGCCCAGCATAATTGATTAAAGGGTTGTTTAGGGTGTTAGCAAAATAGCTTAAAATGGGGATATTTTGTTCCCTTGCTTTCATAAAATCATCAGCATTCAAGCACATGACACACGAAAACACAAAAAACATCACAAACCCTAAAAGCATCAGCGATGTCCCTAATTCAATTTGATTGAGTTTATACTCTTTGAAAGCGCCGTATTCTTTTCCCACATTTTGAGTGAAGGTGGAAATAATGGGGCTATGGTTGAACGAAAACACAAGCACCGGTAAGGTTAGCCAAATCGCTAACACAAATTCTTTAAAACTTGGCACCACAAAAAGATTAGTGCCTTGCCAATAAGGGATAAGATACAAAGAAAAAAGCAATAAAATCAAGCATAAAGGATACACTAAAGCGTTACAAATGCGTGTCACAATCGTAGCGTTAAAAACCATCACCAACATCATTAAAGAAACTAACACCACAGCCAGTAAGCCCCGATGAAAAGGCGTGAAATGCAACTGGTTAGTGAAAAAATGATCAAACACATTAGTGATACCCACCCCATAAGCCAAACAAATAGGATAAATCGCCAAGAAATAAAGCAAAGTGATAAGAAAACCCCATTGAGCACCAAAATGAGAGCGAACGACCATGGTAATGTCTTCTTGATCTTTAGATCCTATGAAATAAGCCAAAGCTCTATGCCCCAGATAAGTTAAAGGGAAGATGATCGCACTCATCACCACAATAGCCCATATCCCATGCCCACCGGCTCTAATAGGCAAAAATAAAATCCCAGCCCCCACCGCCGTGCCAAATAAAGACGCTATCCAACGCAAATCAAACAAATTGAGTTTTTTAGGATCTCTTGGAACTGCTTTTTCTTGTACCATGCTATTAAACCGCCCTTTTATCGTGTTAAAGAGTTTTCATTGTAGCATAAAGCTTTTTATGATTGGGGTTTTTTGAGATTAAGGGGCGGTTTTGGGCGCGCATTTATTCCCTAAAATCCACGATTTAACCCGCACAAGCTATAATAACGCTTAAAAAAAGATTAATAAAGGATTATAGAAATGTCAAACACAACTTGGTCGCCAACTTCATGGCATTCTTTTAAGATAGAGCAACACCCCACTTACAAAGATAAGCAAGAATTAGAAAGGGTCAAGAAAGAATTACACTCCTACCCTCCCTTAGTGTTTGCTGGCGAAGCGAGGAATTTGCAAGAGCGTTTAGCCCAAGTCATTGACAATAAGGCGTTTTTGTTGCAAGGGGGCGATTGCGCGGAGTCGTTTTCTCAATTTAGCGCTAACCGGATTAGGGACATGTTTAAAGTGATGATGCAAATGGCGATTGTCTTAACTTTTGCCGGCTCTATACCGATCGTGAAAGTGGGGCGCATTGCTGGGCAATTTGCCAAGCCTCGTTCTAATGCGACTGAAATACTAGATGATGAAGAAGTGTTGAGTTACAGAGGGGATATTATCAATGGGATTTCCAAAAAAGAAAGAGAGCCAAAGCCTGAAAGAATGCTTAAAGCTTACCATCAAAGCGTAGCGACTTTAAACCTTATCAGAGCCTTTGCCCAAGGTGGGTTAGCCAATTTGGAACAAGTGCATCGTTTCAATTTGGATTTTGTCAAAAACAACGATTTTGGGCAAAAATACCAGCAAATCGCTGACCGGATCACGCAAGCTTTAGGGTTTATGCAAGCATGCGGGGTGGAGATAGAAAAAACGCCTATTCTTAGGGAAGTGGAATTTTACACCAGCCACGAAGCGTTACTGCTCCATTATGAAGAGCCTTTGGTGCGTAAGGATAGTTTAACTAACCAGTTTTATGATTGTTCCGCGCACATGCTGTGGATTGGCGAAAGGACAAGGGATCCTAAGGGCGCGCATGTGGAGTTTTTAAGGGGGGTTTGTAACCCTATTGGCGTGAAAATCGGGCCTAATGCGAGCGTTGGCGAAGTGTTAGAATTGTGCGATGTTTTAAACCCGCACAACATTAAGGGGCGTTTGAATTTGATCGTGCGTATGGGTTCTAAGATGATTAAAGAGCGTTTGCCTAAACTTTTACAAGGGGTGTTGAAAGAAAAACGCCATATTTTATGGAGCATTGATCCCATGCATGGCAACACGGTTAAAACCAGTTTGGGGGTTAAAACAAGGGCTTTTGATAGCGTGTTAGATGAAGTGAAAAGCTTTTTTGAAATCCATAGGGCTGAAGGGAGTTTGGCTTCAGGGGTTCATTTGGAAATGACGGGTGAAAATGTTACAGAATGTATCGGTGGATCGCAAGCGATCACCGAAGAGGGTTTGAGCTGCCATTACTATACGCAATGCGATCCAAGACTAAACGCCACTCAAGCCCTAGAACTCGCTTTCTTAATCGCTGGCATGCTCAAAAAACAGCGCGCTTAGTTAAAAAGGGATTAATCTTTTTTTAACTCTTTTTCTTTATAATTATCGTTAGCATTTTAATATTCAAAGGATCTTGAAATGAGAATTTCTTTTTTAGCTGTAATTTTAGCGCTATTATTTGTGGCTTGCCATGAAACCAAAAAACAAATTTTGCAAAATGAAGCCGATAGCACCCCTTCAGAAAAAACCATTTGGCAACCTGAACAAAAATAAAAATTGTAAAAATACTCAAAGGCATTTTTTAAAATAAACGCAATAAAAAGGCTAGCGAGTGGTCGTCTTTTGTAAAGCCATCTTATGGGCTATTAAAGGGGAATGATTTCAAAAACACTCCCTATTCCTTATGAAGTTTGTTATCAAACAAAATTTAAAAAACAATTTTTTAAAAGTGAGAGAATGGCTAAAAATCTCAAATTAAAATGGGTGAAAGCTAGAGAGTTACACTACAAACTCTCTAAAACCTTTTGAGCATGGCCTTTCGCTTTGACATTGTAGAAGCATTTTTCTAAAACGCCTTGCGTGTTGATAATGAAAGTGGAGCGGATAATCCCCAAATGCTCCTTCCCATAAAGCATGCACTTGCCATAAGCTTTGTAAAGATTGGCGGCTTTTTTATCTTCATCGCAGAGCAAAATCACATTCAAAGAGCATTGGCTGATAAATTTTTGGTGCGATTGGGCATTATCAGGGCTTACGCCTACGACAACAGCGTTTTTCTTTTCAAATTCACTAAACAGAGCGCTAAAGTCTTTGGCTTCTAAAGTGCATCCGGGGGTGTTGTCTTTAGGGTAGAAATACAGAACCACTTTTTTATGGAGCAAATCTTTTAAAGAAATCTCTACGCCATCGCTGTTTTTCAACCTGAAATCAGGGGCTAATTGCCCCACTTCTAATTTTTCCATTCGTATCCTTTAGTAGAGAATGATAGCGACTTTTTGAGGCCCATGCACCCCAAAAACGGTTTTTAATTCAATATCGGCTGTCCGGCTAGGCCCGCCAATAAGGAGCATGTTTGTGGGTAATACGCCGTTTTTACTCTGGTTTTTTAAAGCTTGCATGCCTTCACTCAAATTGCGCACAATGGATTCTTTTTTCAATAAGATGATGCAATTAAGGGTGATGAGCGAAAGCAACCGTGGGCTTGCATGCGAAGAAACCGCCCCAATCATGCCCAAGCTTGAAATCCCACAAACCCCATGCAATAAAGCCGTATCAATCTCAAACAACTCTTCACGCATCGCTTCAATTTCTTTATCATAAGGCTGTAAAGTAAAATCCTTAAACGCTTCAAAATTCAAATTCAAATCTGTGGAGTGTAAGATTTTTTTGCTTTTAAAATTTTCTAAAGCCTTTAAAATTGCTTGCTCTAAATTTTCTTTAGTGCTTTCAATGACTTCAGCTTTATTCAACACTTGGAAATGCTTGTATTCTTCCACCAAGTCTTCAAACTCCACTTTAATGATATTCCTATAAATAGGGTTTGCTCCCTGAATGGCATGCTTGGCTCTGGCTTCTTTAATGCGCTTTAAAATAAGCTCTTTACTCATAAATCACCCCCTCTAAATGCTGGACTTTTGCATGCAAGCTTGTGTCCATATTGGGTAAGGTTCTCACGCTCGCCCACTCTTTGACTAAAGGCAGTATGGGAGCTAAGAGCTTGCCTAAAGGCGAGAAAAATTGAGCCATTTTCAATTGGAAACGCCACTTAGCCCCATCGCTTGCCATTTTGGCAAACATTTTCATAGAGAATTTTTCCATTCCGCTGTGTTGGGTGCTTTTAGCCCCCTTAACTACGCCTCTGCCTTCGCCCACTTTATCCGATCGTAAATCTCTAATGAGCTCGGCTAAAGGGATTTCTACAGGGCACACTTCAGTGCAACGCCCACAAAGACTGCACAAATTAGGGATATGCCCGTAATTATTCAAGCCAAAGAGTTGAGGGGATACCACCACGCCTATAGGGCCAGGATAAGTAGAAAGATAGGCATGCCCACCGATCTTATCATACACAGGGCAGTGGTTCAAACAAGTCCCGCAACGAATGCATGAAAGAGCGCGATAATACTTTTCATCAGCCAAAATATTAGAGCGGTTGTTGTCTAATAAAATGATGTGGGCTTCTTTAGGGCCGTCTAAATCGCCCTCTTTTCTGGGGCCTGTGATAATGTTTTGATAGCATGTGATAGGCACACCCACAGCGCTTGGAGCGAGCAGATTGTTTAAAATCGCCGCATCATCAAAGCTTTCTACTAATTTTTCAATCCCACAAATAGCGACATGCACATCGCATGCGGTGGTGCTCATGCGGCCATTGCCTTCATTTTCCACTAACCAAATCGCTCCCTCATTAGCGATAGCGAAATTAACCCCACTGATCCCCATTTTAAAGCTTTCAAATTCTTTGCGCATGTGTTTTCTGGCGATCGCATTAAGCTTTTCAGGCTCTTCTTCATAAGCGGCGTTGAGTTTTTCTTCAAAAATCTTACCGATTTGCTTGCGGTTTTTATGGATAGCCGGCACGACAATATGCACAGGGTGTTCATTAATGAGCTGGATAATCAATTCGCCCAAATCCGTTTCTTGCGCTTGAATGCCCTTTTCTTTGAGGTAATGGTTCAAGCCAATTTCTTCGCTCGCCATGGATTTTTGCTTTAAAATGCGCTTGATATTTTTTTCTTTAGCGAGGTTGTAAATGATTTCATTAGCTTCATCGCCGTCTTTAGCGTAATGGATTTTAAAGCCGTTTTGAGTGGCGTTTTTTTCAAACAATTCCAAATACTCATCAAGCCTGGATAGAATTTTAAGCTTGACTTCTTTGCCTAATTCCCTTAAATTTTCCCACTCGCTGTAACGATTTTTAATCAAATTCTTACGATTAGCCCTCAAGGTATCCATTGCAGAACGCAAATTTTCCCTTAGTTGCATATCGCCTAATTGGTCGGCGATGATTTCTTCGTATTCTTGGTCGCTATGGTATTTTTCCATGATTATTCCTTAAAATAATTCTTTAATGTTAAAGCCCAAGCCTTGAGGCTAAAAAGTCATAAAAATGCATGGGTTTTGTGGGAGAGCCCATTTTTTGCATAGCGGTGCTGATATTCATCAAACACCCAGCATCCGCTGAAACAATCACATCCACTTGACGGCTTTCTATGTCTTTGATCTTTTCTTTGACCATAACCGCTGAAATTTCAGGCTCTTTGACTGAAAAAGTCCCCCCAAACCCGCAGCATTCTTCTTCTTTTTCCAATTCAATGAGTTCCACATTTTTAAGCTGTCTGATAAGATTTTTCGCCGAGTCAATCACCTTAGCCACCCTTAAGGCATGGCAATTAGAATGCCATGTGATTTTAAGGGGTTCGCCCTTATCTTCATATTTGACTTGCAATTTTTTATCCAAAAACTCGCTCAATTCATACACCCTAGAGCAAAAATCTTTAACCATGTTGAATTCCGCATGCCCTTCAAACAATTCCAAATAATCATGCCGCATCATCCCTGTGCATGAACCGCTAGGCAAAATAATAGGGTAGTCGTTATTGGAATAAAGCTTGATATTGTATAAAACGACTTTTTTTGTCTCTTCATAATACCCTGAGTTGTAGCTTGGCTGGCCGCAACATGTCTGGTCTTTTTTAAAAACCACTTCCAAATTTTCCTTACGGAGTAATTTGATAGCGTTAAGCGATGCGTTGCTATAAATGGCTGCTCCTAGACAAGTAGCAAAGAAATTGACTTTCAAAGAAGACTCCTTAAAATTCCAAATTAAGAGTTTCAAACACAATATGATACTCAAAAAAATTAACAAGATTGTAACCACAAGTTGATAAACCCACTCGCTCAAACATTGTTACTAAAATAAACCACAAACCCATTAAATTTGACTTAATATTAAATGCTACTTAAAATTAGTTTTTTCTTTTAAGTAAGATGAAGAAATACTTTTAATTATTCAAGGAAGATTTATGGAATTTTATCAAGTCTATGACCCATTAGGCCATATTTGGCTGAGCGCTTTAGTGGCGCTATCGCCTATTGCACTCTTTTTTATTTCTCTTATTGTCTTCAAACTTAAAGGGTATAGCGCTGGGTTTTTAAGCTTAGTGCTTTCAATCATTATTGCGTTATTTGTGTATAAAATGCCTGCTCAAATGGTGAGCGCGAGTTTTTTCTATGGCTTTCTTTATGGCTTGTGGCCGATCGCATGGATTGTGATCGCTGCGATTTTTCTTTACAACCTTTCAGTGAAATCCGGGTATTTTGAGATTTTAAAAGAAAGCATTTTAACCCTAACGCCGGATCACCGCATTTTAGTGATTTTGATTGGCTTTTGTTTTGGCTCGTTTTTAGAAGGAGCGATCGGCTTTGGAGGCCCGGTAGCGATCACAGCGGCGATTTTAGTCGGCCTTGGGCTAAACCCCTTATACGCTGCCGGATTGTGTCTAATCGCTAACACCGCTCCTGTAGCTTTTGGCGCAGTGGGTATTCCTATTACGGCAATGGCTAGCGTGGTGGGTATCCCTGAATTAGAGATTTCTCAAATGGTGGGCAGAGTGTTACCCATTTTTTCCATTGGTATTCCTTTTTTCATCGTGTTTTTAATGGATGGTTTTAGAGGGATTAGAGAAACTTTTCCTGCAGTGGCTGTTACTGGGTTTAGTTTCGCTATCGCGCAATTTTTAAGCTCTAATTATCTAGGGCCGCAACTCCCGGACATTATTTCAGCCTTAGTGTCATTGATCGCTACCACTTTATTTTTAAAAGTCTGGCAACCCAAGCGCATTTTCACCAGCAATGGCAAAGAGCCTGCAATCAGCACAGAAAAACACCATATTTGTAAAGTGATTGTGGCGTGGATGCCTTTTGTGTTGCTCACTATTACGATTATTATATGGACGCAACCCTGGTTTAAAGCGCTCTTTAAAGAAGGCGGGGCTTTGGCGTTTTCTAGCTTTGCGTTTGAATTTAATTCTATCAGTCAAAAGATTTTTAAAACCGTTCCCATTGTTACTGAAGCGACCAATTTTCCTGTCGTGTTCAAATTCCCTTTAATCCTAACGACAGGCACTTCCATTTTTTTAGCCGCTCTTTTAAGCGTGTTTTTGTTGCGCGTGAAAATCAGCGATGCGATAGGAGTGTTTGGGGCTACTTTAAAAGAAATGCGTTTGCCGATTTTAACCATTGGCGTGGTTTTAGCGTTTGCGTATGTGGCTAATTATAGCGGCATGAGCGCCACACTCGCCTTAGCGCTAGCGGATACTGGGCATGTTTTCACTTTCTTTTCGCCTGTTGTAGGTTGGCTTGGGGTGTTTTTAACCGGAAGCGATACGAGTTCCAATCTCTTATTTGGCTCTTTGCAAATGCTTATCGCTACACAGCTTGGCTTGCCTGAAGTGCTTTTCTTGGCGGCCAACACTTCAGGGGGCGTTGTGGGTAAAATGATAAGCCCTCAAAGTATCGCTATCGCTTGCGCGGCGGTGGGGTTAGTGGGGAAAGAGAGCGAATTGTTCAGATTTACGGTAAAATACTCCGTCGCTTTGGCGATCATTATGGGGATTGTCTTCACTCTTATTGCTTATGTCTTCCCCTTTATTATCCCCATCATTCCTTAAATAAGGGGGTTTTTTAAAGAGATCTAGCGCTAAGAGAATATTTTAAAAAGGGATTTTTTAGTGCTAGAATTTCATCAGATTTATGACCCTTTGGGTAATATTTGGTTGAGCGCTCTTGTGGCCTTATTACCGATTTTATTGTTTTTCTTATCTTTAATGGTTTTTAAACTCAAAGGTTATGCGGCGGCCTTTTTGAGCGTGGCTTTATCAGCCATTATTGCGGTTTTGGTGTATAAAATGCCTGTTAGCATGGTGGGTTCAAGCTTTCTTTATGGCTTTCTCTATGGCTTATGGCCGATCGCTTGGATCATTATTGCGGCGATTTTTTTATACAAACTCAGCGTTAAATCCGGCTATTTTGAAATTTTAAAAGAAAGCGTTCAGTCCATCACTTTAGATCACCGGATTTTAGTGATTTTGATTGGCTTTTGTTTTGGCTCGTTTTTAGAAGGAGCGATCGGTTTTGGAGGGCCTATTGCCATTACAGCAGCGATTTTAGTGGGTTTAGGGTTAAGCCCCTTATATTCTGCCGGATTGTGCCTAATCGCTAACACCGCTCCTGTAGCCTTCGGCGCGGTGGGTATCCCTATAAGTGCCATGGCGAGCGCGGTAGGGGTGCCAGCGATTTTGATTTCAGCCATGACGGGTAAAATCCTCTTTTTTGTGAGCTTGTTCGTGCCGTTTTTCATTGTGTTTTTAATGGATGGCTTTAAGGGGATTAAAGAAACTTTTCCGGCCGTTTTTATCGCGGCTTTTTCTTTCGCTGGCACGCAATTTTTAAGCTCTAATTATTTAGGGCCAGAATTGCCCGGCATTATTTCAGCCCTTGTTTCACTCGTTGCAACAGCGCTCTTTTTGAAATTTTGGCAGCCTAAAGCGATTTTTAGAAGCGATGGCAAAGCGGCTTCATTCACTAAGAGTAACCATCATATCTGTAAGATCTATGTCGCTTGGTCTCCCTTTGTGATTCTGGTTTTAGTGATTGTTTTATGGATACAGCCTTTTTTTAAGGCTTTATTTGAAAAAGATGGCTTGTTAGCTTTTTCTAATTTTTATTTTGAATTCAATAACATCAGTAACCACATCTTTAAAAGCCCGCCTTTTGTAGAAGCTAATCAAAGCGTGAGTTTTCCGGTGGTGTTTAAATTTTCTTTAATCAACACAGTTGGCACTTCCATTTTTTTAGCCGCTCTCATTAGCATGCTCGTTTTAAGGGTGCGAGTGAGCGATGCAGTGAGCGTTTTTGGCGAGACTTTAAAAGAAATGCGCTACCCCATTCTCACTATTGGTTTAGTTTTAAGCTTTGCCTATGTGTCTAATTACAGCGGGATTTCTTCCACTCTAGCCTTAGCGCTCACCCATACGGGATTAGCTTTTACTTTTTTCTCGCCCTTGATCGGGTGGGTGGGCGTGTTTTTAACCGGGAGCGATACGAGTTCTAATCTTTTATTTGGCTCTTTACAGCAACTCACCGCCCAACGATTGCACCTCCCTGAGATTTTAACCCTAACGGCTAATACCGTGGGTGGCACTTTAGGCAAGATGATAAGCCCTCAAAGCATCGCTATCGCTTGTGCGGCAGTGGGATTAGCCGGGAAAGAGAGCGATTTATTCAAATTCACGGTCAAATACTCCCTTATTTTTGTAGCGATCATGGGAGTCGTGATCAGCGCGATTGCGTATTTGATCCCTGAAGTGGTGCCTGCGATAAAGTAGAGCCATTTTAGATTTGGCAGGGTTTAACCCCCAAATAAATTTTTTTGTTTTAAAAAATTCAAAATTTTAAGCGTCATAGAGCTTATGGGTAAGGTTTCTAAGTCTTTAAGGCTATAAAAACGAACGGGGTTTTTTAAATCTTTTATTGCAGCTGAATAGAGGTTTAAATTGAGCTTGAATTTAGTGTGGCTGTGTTTGATAACGCCTAAAAAGGGGAGTTTGCATTCTAAATTTTCTTTTAGATTAGGAAAATGGTGCATCCCCAAATAGAGTTTTTGCTCTATTTTTTCTAAAGCGATTTGGTTATTTTGGATCACAACGCCTAAATAACGCTCTTCTTGAATGATTTCTTGTTTTTTCTTAAGCGTGTGTTTTTCTAGGTGGTTTTTACCTAAACAATAAGGATTGAAAGGGCAAATCGCGCATTTGGGTTTAGGGGAGCAGATTAAAGCCCCTAGATCAATTAGGGCTTGGTTATGATTAAAACTCTCATTAAGATTGAGAAAGTCATTCGCCTTAATTTGTAAGTCTTTAGCGTGGATATTAGGATCCAAACCAAAAAGCCTTAAAAGTACGCGCTTGATATTAGCGTCCACGCATGCGGTTTTTTCTCTAAAGCCAAAACATAAAATCGCATTAGCCGTGTATACGCCAATCCCAGGGAGTTTTAACAGGCTTTGATAGTCATTGGGTAGTTGCGAGTGGTGTTCTTTCACGCAAATTTCAGCACTTTTTTTTAAATTTTTAGCCCTTGAATAATAGCCAAGCCCTCGCCAGAGCAATAAAACCTCTTCTAATGGAGCGTTCGCTAAGTCTTTTAAAGTGGGGAAAGCTTCTAAAAAAGGGGAATAAAAACGCTCAACCACCGTGCTGATTTGGGTTTGTTGGCTCATCACTTCACTGATATAGACTTCATAAGGGGCGTTAATGCCCTTTAAATTCCTAAAAGGTAAATCCTTCCGCCCAAATTCTTCATACCATTTTAAAAGGGCGTTGTGTAAAGTTTCCAGCTACAACCACCTATAAGCGATGAGTTTGACCCAAGGCACGCACACGCTTAAAAACACGATCAAATACACCACGCCAAAAATAAACCCCCATTTCCAAAAATCCTTGCTTGAAATATACCCACTCCCGTAATAAATGGTGGATGGGCCTGTGCCATAGGGGGTTAAAATCCCCATAATCCCTAAAGAAAGCATTAAAAACAAGCTCAATTCTTGCAAATTGACCCCTTGAATGTGTGAACCAATCCCTACAAAAAGCGCAAATAACGCGCTCACATGAGCGGTGATACTAGCAAAAAAATAATGCGACAGATAAAAGAAGGCTATAATAAACAAGACTGCTATTAACGGATTCAAGTTGGCATGCTCTAAAAAATTTTTAGCCGCATTGCCAATAAAATTTAAAAACCCTACATTTTTAAGCCCACCAGCCATCGTGAGCAGCGATCCAAGCAATAAAAAAATGTTGAACGCACTCTTGTTTTTGATGATGTCTTCATAGCTTACAATCTTACAAAACGCCATTAAAACCATGACAATCAAAGCCGTCGCGCTCGCATGCAAGCCTAAAGATTTGCCAAAAATCCAACCTAATAAAGCCAATAAAGTGAGGCTGAGCATTAAAATTTCTTTTAAAGAAAACCTCCCCATGCTTTCTAATTCTTTTTTAGCCCACAAACTCACTTCTTTTGAGCCTTTTAAGGTGGGTTTGCAGGTTTTATACGCCAATAAAGGCACAAGCAAGATCAAAAGCACCCCACAAGGCAAGAACGCTAAAAACCACGAAAACCATGAGATTTCATTCACGCCCATTTTGGCAGCGATTTCCATTGCTAGGGGGTTAGGAGCGAGCGCGGTTAAAAACATGGACGAAGTGATGCAAGTTGAAGCCAAAGCGACCCACATCAAATACGCACCGATTTTGTCAGGGTTATTATTGGGAGTAGAACCCATTAAGGGCGGGATAGAAGAAACGATGGGATAGAGTATACCCCCACTTCTAGCGGAATTGCTAGGGATAAAGGGGGCTAGACACAATTCGCTCAAACTGATCGCATAGCCTAAACCTAAAGGGGTTTGCCCTAAAAACCTAATCAGTAAAAGAGCGATCCGTTTCCCTAACAAGCTTTTTTCATACCCTAAACCCAAAATAAAAGCGACAAACACAAGCCACACCGTTTTGTTCGCATACCCGCTCAAACCCCATGAAATGGCCTTATTAGTGCTCGCTACCTCACCGCTCGCTCCAATTCTTAACGCCACGCACAACACTAACGCGCTTAATGCTATCAAACCTGCTGGCACCGGCTCTAAAATCAACCCTATAATCATGCCCATGAAAATACAAAAATAAAGCCATGCGTTAGGGTTTAGCCCGTCCGGTGCGCCTAAAAAATACAACAGCGTTGCGATAAAAAAAGGGGCAAGAATGGTGAGAATTTGTTTAATCATGTTTAACCTTTAGCCAAAGATAGTAGCAATTTGGCTTAAAAATGCCATTCAAATGGGATTAAGTTATTACAATGTTACAGAAAAAGATTAAAAATTAAGCTTTTTGAAAAAGATAAAATTTTATAATTGTGTTTATCTTTGTTGAATTTACTACAAATAGGAGTATTGCATGCAAGAAAATGTGCCTTTGAGTTATGATTATTCTATTAGCAAATTGTTTCTTTATGCGATGGTTGGCTTTGGGATAATAGGCATGTTAATAGGGATCGTGTTAGCTTTTGAATTGTCTTTCCCTAACTTGAATTACATTGCAGGGGAGTATGGCGTTTTTGGCCGCTTGCGCCCCTTACACACGAATGCGGTGATCTATGGTTTCACTCTTGGAGGGATTTGGGCGAGTTGGTATTATATCGGTCAGAGGGTGCTTAAAATCACTTATTACCAACACCCCTTTTTGAAAATTGTAGGGTTATTGCATTTTTGGCTTTGGATTCTTCTTTTAATTCTAGGGGTCATTAGCTTGTTTGCTGGTCTTACTCAATCTAAAGAATACGCTGAATTGATGTGGCCCTTAGATATTATCGTGGTTGTGGCATGGGTGCTATGGGGGGTTAATATGTTTGGGAGCATGAGCGTTAGGAGGGAAAATACCATTTATGTGTCTTTATGGTATTACATCGCTACTTATGTGGGTATAGCGGTGATGTATATCTTCAATAACCTTTCTATCCCCACCTATTTTGTCGCTGATATGGGGAGTGTTTGGCATTCTATTTCTATGTATTCAGGCAGTAATGATGCGCTCATTCAATGGTGGTGGGGGCATAATGCGGTCGCTTTTGTCTTTACGAGTGGGGTGATTGGCACGATTTATTATTTCTTGCCTAAAGAGAGCGGTCAGCCTATCTTTTCTTACAAACTCACTTTGTTTTCCTTTTGGAGCTTGATGTTTGTTTATATTTGGGCGGGCGGGCACCATTTGATTTATTCCACCGTGCCTGATTGGGTGCAAACCCTTTCTAGCGTGTTTTCAGTGGTGTTGATCTTGCCTTCGTGGGGGACAGCTATTAACATGCTTTTAACGATGCGAGGGCAATGGCACCAGCTCAAAGAAAGCCCTTTGATTAAATTCTTAGTTTTAGCTTCAACTTTCTACATGCTTTCCACTTTAGAAGGCTCTATTCAAGCCATTAAGAGCGTGAACGCCTTAGCGCATTTTACCGATTGGATCATTGGGCATGTGCATGATGGCGTGCTTGGGTGGGTAGGCTTCACTTTGATTGCGAGCATGTATCACATGACCCCTAGGCTTTTCAAAAGAGAGATTTATTCAGGCAGGCTTGTGGATTTCCAATTTTGGATCATGACTTTAGGGATTGTGCTTTACTTTTCGTCCATGTGGATTGCAGGGATCACGCAAGGGATGATGTGGAGGGATGTGGATCAGTACGGGAATCTCACTTACCAATTCATTGACACGGTTAAGGTGCTAATCCCTTACTACAATATTAGAGGCGTTGGGGGTCTTATGTACTTTATTGGATTTATTATTTTTGCCTACAATATTTTTATGACAATCACGGCAGGCAAAAAATTAGAGCGTGAGCCCAACTACGCCACGCCTATGTCTAGATAGGGGAGGTTGGAAATGTTTAGTTTTTTAGAGAAAAATCCGTTTTTTTTCACTCTTGCGTTTATTTTTGTGTTTGCGATCGCAGGCTTGGTGGAGATTTTGCCCAACTTCTTTAAATCCGCTCGCCCCATTGAAGGCTTACGGCCTTATACGGTTTTAGAGACAGCGGGGAGGCAAATTTATATTCAAGAAGGTTGTTATCATTGCCATTCCCAACTCATCCGCCCTTTCCAAGCTGAGGTGGATCGGTATGGTGCGTATAGTTTGAGCGGGGAATACGCGTATGACAGGCCATTTTTATGGGGATCTAAAAGGATTGGCCCTGATTTGCATAGGGTGGGGGATTATCGCACAACCGATTGGCATGAAAAGCACATGTTTGATCCCAAAAGCGTTGTGCCGCACAGCATCATGCCCGCCTATAAGCATTTATTCATAAAAAAGAGCGATTTTGACACCGCTTATGCAGAAGCTTTGACGCAAAAAAAGGTTTTTGGCGTGCCTTATGACACAGAAAACGGCGTGAAATTAGGGAGCGTGGAAGAAGCGAAAAAAGCCTATTTAGAAGAAGCTAAAAAAATCACAGCCGATATGAAAGACAAGAGGGTGCTAGACGCCATTCAAAGAGGTGAAGTGTTAGAAATTGTGGCTTTGATCGCTTATTTGAATAGCTTGGGTAATTCTAGGATCAACGCCAATCAAAATGCTAAATAAGGGGTGAATGATGGATTTAGAAAGTTTGAGAGGTTTTGCGTATGCGTTTTTTACCATTCTTTTTACGCTCTTTTTATACGCTTATATTTTTAGCATGTATAGAAAGCAAAAAAAGGGCATCGTGGATTATGAGCGATACGGATACTTAGCGTTAAATGATGCTTTAGAAGATGAGTTGATTGAACCACACCATAAAAACGCTCATGATAATGGCATAAAGGAAAGTTGAAATGGATTTTTTAAACGACCATATAAATGTTTTTGGCTTGATTGCAGCACTTGTGATTTTAGTTTTAACCATCTATGAATCCAGTTCGCTCATTAAAGAAATGCGCGACAGCAAATCTCAAGGTGAGCTCATGGAAAATGGGCATTTGTTTGATGGGATAGGGGAGTTTGCCAATAATGTGCCAGTAGGTTGGATCGCAAGCTTTATGTGCACGATTGTGTGGGCTTTTTGGTATTTTTTCTTTGGGTATCCGCTGAATAGCTTTTCTCAAATTGGGCAATACAATGAAGAGGTTAAAGTGCACAACCAAAAATTTGAAGCCAAATGGAAGCATTTGGGTCAAAAGGAATTGGTGGATATGGGTCAAGGCATCTTTTTAGTCCATTGTTCGCAATGCCATGGCATCACCGCTGAAGGCTTGCATGGGAGCGCTCAAAATCTGGTGCGTTGGGGTAAAGAAGAGGGCATTATGGACACCATTAAGCATGGCTCTAAGGGCATGGATTATCTCGCTGGGGAAATGCCTGCTATGGAATTGGATGAAAAAGACGCTAAAGCGATTGCAAGCTATGTGATGGCAGAAATTTCTAGCGTTAAAAAGACCAAAAACCCTCAACTCATTGATAAAGGCAAGGAGCTGTTTGAAAGCATGGGTTGCACAGGCTGTCATGGCAATGATGGTAAGGGCTTGCAAGAAAACCAAGTGTTTGCAGCCGATTTGACCACTTACGGCACAGAGAATTTTTTGAGAAATATCTTAACGCATGGCAAAAAGGGCAATATAGGGCATATGCCATCGTTCAATTATAAAAACTTTAGCGATTTGCAAGTTAAAGCGTTAGCCGAATTTATCCAATCGCTAAAACCCTTAGAAGATTAAAGGAAAAGAGATGAAATTTTTAAACGGATTAGCAGGGAATTTACTGATTGTGGTTATTTTATTGGGTGTGGTCGTTTTTTTTGCACTCAAAGCGATCCATATCCAAAAAGAGCAAGCCACCAATTATTACCGCTATAAGGATATTAACGCTTTAGAGACAAAAAGCACCCAAAACCGGGCTAATTATGAATTAGTCAATCAAGGGAGTAAAAAATGAAATTCACGACTTTAGAAAAAATCTTAGCCTTAATGGTAGTAGCGACCATTTTAATGACGATTGTTATTTCTTTTGTGCCTAACTTGTTTTTGTTTAGCACATGAGAATCTTATGGCTTGTAATAGCCTTTGTTTGTTGTTTGGGGGCCGATGATTATGTTTTTAATAATTCTAAGGGGCGTTTGGTAGAAAAAAGCGTTGCGTTTGTAGAGAGCGTTTCTAAAGAGCTTTATCTTAAAACAGGCGTGCGTTTTGTGATTGATATGACGGATTTTGAAAAAAATCCTATCGCTTTGGCGGCCAAAAATGAACGCCAAAATTATCAAGAGGGCTTTTTAAAGCAGCTCAAGCCCCCTTTTGTGGTGTTCTTTTTTTACCATGACGCTCAAAAAATAGAATTAGTGGCTAACCCTAAAGATTTGTTAGACACTGATAAAATCTTTTTTGAAAAAATCGCTCCCTTACTCCCTACAAACGCTAAAGAATACACGCCCCAAAGGATTTCAGCCATGCTCATTAACGGCTATTCGGTCGCAGTAGATGCTTTAGCGCAAAAATATCGTGTGAATATCACGCAAAATTTTAACGCTCCTAAGGGAGTAACTTTTGTAAAGGTGGTTATTTATATTTTGTTATTGACGCTTTTAGGCGCGTTTTTGGGGCTTTATTTTTTTAAAAAATCTTAAGAGAGAAATCAATGAAAGAAAAAAACTTTTGGCCTTTAGGGATCATGAGCGTGCTTATTCTTGGGCTTGGGATTGTGGTGTTTTTGGTGGTGTTTGCCCTAAAAAATTCGCCTAAAAACGATTTAGTGTATTTTAAGGGCCATAACGAAGTGGATTTAAACTTTAACGCTATGCTTAAAACCTATGAAAACTTTAAATCCAATTATCGTTTTTTAGTGGGTTTAAAGCCTCTCACAGAAGGCTCTAAAACCCCCATTTTGCCCTATTTCTCTAAAGGCACGCATGGGGATAAAAAACTCCAAGAAAACCTTTTAAAAAACGCTTTGATTTTGGAAAAATCCAACACGCTTCATGCGCAATTGCAACCGCTCAAACCCGCTTTAGATTCGCCAAATATTCAAGTGTATTTAGCGTTTTATCCCAGTCCATCACAGCCCAGATTGTTAGGAACGCTTGATTGTGAGATCGCATGCGAGCCTTTAAAATTTGATTTGTTAGAGAGCGACAAAATGGGGCGCTATAAGATCCTTTTTAAATTTGTTTTTAAAAATAAAGAAGAATTGATTTTAGAGCAACTGGCTTTTTTCAAGTAGCGCATTAAAAAATGCCTTTAGCGTTTTTTATTAACACGCAACCATTAAAAAACTTAAATTTTCTATCCAAACGGGTATAATAAGGCTATGGGTTTTTTAAAAGTTTTTAAACATGACGCCTTGGGGCAAGTAGGGAATGTTGTTGTGGGGAATTTTTTAATAACGCTCACTATTTTAGCGGTTTGTTTTTCCTCTCAAAGTGCTGAAGAAACGACCATGCTCACCCTAAGCTACACGCTCTTTTTTGTCTTGGGGGCGTTTTTACTGGTCGCAATCAGTGTGGGAGCGATCAAAAATCTCAACGCGCTTTTTTCTAAAAGGGGGGTTTTAAGCTTTTCCTTACCCATTAGTTTAGAGTCTTTATTGCTCCCTAAAATCTTGCTCCCTATGGTGTTTTTTATCTTCAGTTTGTTCTGGTTTGTGGCGAGTGTGCGTTTGGGCTATTATCTTTTTAACGCGCAATCTAGCGTGCTGTTTATCTTGCACACCGCTTTAAAAACCTTTGTGTTAAAACCCACTAAAACCTTAGGTATTGCGCTGTTTTTAGGGCTTGTTTTAATGAAATTTTTATTTATTTTGAGCGTTTTAAACGCTGCTAGGATCAAAAAAGCGCGTTTTTTACTAGGGGGGCTGTTATTCATTCTTGTGGGGGTTGTTTTGGAATTAGCGTTTAATTCGTTACTGCCCTTAATGAGCTCTAGTTTAAGCATCAATGAGGGGTTTTATTATTTCTTGCAACAACAAGAATTACAGGAAAATAAATACTACCTTTTATGGGGGGTGGATTTTTTAAAAATCCTTTTATTGTATGCGATGAGCCGTTACTTGCTTACGCATAAATTAGAATTGGATTAAGAAAAGCGGTATTGCAAATATTCATCAGTGAGCAAGCAATCTTTAGTCTTTAATAAACTGGCATAAAACCCATGCTGATAGCCTAATTCAAAAAGCTTGTCTATGGCGAGGATTTGAATCTCGCTTAAGCGCGTTGAAGTTTCATTTGCATACAAGCTTAAATAAGTTTGTAAGCGCTCCATATTGACACGAATGAGCGAGCGCTCTAAGAGCATGCTAGAGAGCAAATTTTGGTGTTTTAGTGCGACTTCAACCGCTTTAATCAAAGCCTTTTTAATCAAAATCGCGCGATACAAGGGGATAGAGCGCCTAATCGCCATGCCCCCTAAAGGTAAGGGTAAATCATCAACCTTAATGAGTTCTTGCCAAACATCCCACAATTCTTTTTCCACTTCTAATTCATTATGGAAATCCAAGATATTTTCATGGATGAGCACGCCTGCATGCACTTTTTCTTCCAAAACCGCTTTTTCAATGTCTAAAAAATTCATGCAAGTGATGCGTGCATGTTTGTAATAAATCTTAAACAAAAGAGCGTTGGTGGTGTGCTCCCCGCTTAATGCGACTCTAAAATCTTTTTTCAATTTCACGCCCTTTTTTTTCACTAATTTAGGCCCATAGCCATTCCCAAAGCTCGTCGCTGTAGGGAGCAAAGCGTAATCGTTCGCAATTTTAGGGAATAGCGCAAAGCTGATTGCACTCACATCATAAGTGTTTTTTAGGGCTTCTTGGTTTAGGGTTTCAATATCAAGGGCGATATTGTGGAATGTTTTATTTTTAATGGGGCAATCTATCCAGCCAAACTTAATCGCATAATACATGAAAATATCATCAGCATCAGGGCTATGAGCGACACTAATCAAAGTAAAATCCTTTTGTGATAGGGTAAGTCCTTTTATTATAATAGATTTTAGGCTAGGATTTGATAGAATAAACAAATCAAATTCAATAAGGTGATTTATGGCAATAGATGAAGACAAACAAAAAGCGATTTCTTTAGCGATCAAACAAATTGATAAAGTTTTTGGTAAGGGGGCGTTGGTGCGCCTTGGGGATAAGCAAGTAGAAAAGATTGACGCTATTTCTACAGGCTCGTTAGGATTGGATCTGGCTTTAGGGATTGGGGGCGTTCCAAAGGGCAGGATCATTGAAATTTATGGGCCAGAGTCAAGCGGGAAGACCACTTTAAGCTTGCATATTATTGCAGAATGCCAAAAAAATGGTGGCGTGTGCGCGTTCATTGACGCTGAGCATGCCCTAGATGTGTATTATGCCAAGAGGCTGGGCGTGGATACGCAAAATCTACTCGTTTCCCAACCAAGCACAGGCGAAGAAGCCTTAGAGATTTTAGAAACGATCACCAGAAGCGGAGGGATTGATTTAGTGGTGGTGGATTCGGTGGCGGCTCTTACGCCTAAAGCGGAGATTGATGGGGATATGGGCGATCAGCATGTGGGCTTGCAAGCAAGGCTTATGAGCCATGCGTTAAGAAAAATCACCGGTGTTTTGCACAAGATGAACACTACTCTCATTTTTATCAATCAAATCAGGATGAAGATTGGCATGACGGGTTATGGGAGTCCAGAGACCACAACCGGGGGTAATGCCTTAAAATTCTATGCGAGCGTTAGGATTGATATTAGAAGAATCGCCGCTTTAAAACAAAACGAACAGCATATCGGCAATAGGGCTAAAGCCAAAGTGGTTAAAAATAAAGTCGCTCCGCCCTTTAGAGAAGCGGAATTTGACATCATGTTTGGGGAAGGGATTTCTAAAGAGGGCGAAATCATTGACTATGGCGTGAAATTAGACATTGTGGATAAGAGCGGGGCATGGCTTAGCTACCAGGATAAAAAGCTAGGGCAAGGCCGAGAAAACGCTAAAGCCTTATTGAAAGAAGATAAAGCCCTAGCGAATGAAATCACTCTTAAGATTAAAGAGAGTATTGGCTCTAATGAAGAGATCATGCCCTTACCCGATGAACCTTTAGAAGAAATGGAATAAAAAGGATTTTGATGCTAACCATTAAAGATATTCATGCTTTAGAAGTGATGGATAGTAGAGGCAATCCTACCATTCAAGCCAGCGTGGTTTTGAGCGATAACACTAAGGCGAGCGCGATTGTGCCTAGCGGGGCGAGCACCGGTAAAAGAGAAGCGTTAGAATTAAGGGATAATGACAAAACCCGTTTTTTGGGTAAAGGGGTTTTAAGGGCATGCGAAAATGTCAATAGCGTGATCAAACACCATTTAATAGGGCTTGAAGCGATCAATCAAGCCTTTGTGGATGAGAGGTTAAGGGCTTTGGATGGCACGCCTAATTACGCTAATTTGGGGGCGAACGCTGTTTTGGGCGTTTCTATAGCGTTAGCAAGGGCTAGCACGAAGGCCTTAAATCTGCCATTATACCGCTATTTAGGGGGGGCTAACGCTCTGACTTTGCCGGTGCCGATGCTCAATATCATCAACGGCGGATCGCATGCGAATAATTCCATAGACTTTCAAGAATACATGATCATGCCTTTAGGGTTTGAGAGTTTTAAAGAAGCCTTAAGAGCGAGCGCGGAAGTCTATCACACGCTTAAAAAACTTTTAGATGAAAAGAATCAGCTCACAAGCGTGGGCGATGAGGGGGGTTTTGCGCCTAATTTTAACAACAATGTAGAACCCCTTGAAGTTATTTCTCAAGCCATTGAAAAAGCCGGCTATAAATTAGGCGAAGAAATCGCGCTCGCTTTAGATGTGGCGAGCAGTGAGTTAGTGGATGAACATTTCAATTACCATTTAAAGGGTGAAAATAAGATTTTAGATTCGCATGAATTGGTGGCTTATTACAAAGAGTTGGTGGCAAAATACCCGATTGTATCCATTGAAGATGGTTTGAGCGAAGACGATTGGGAGGGTTGGGCGTTTTTGAGCAAGGAATTAGGGCGTCAAATCCAGTTAGTGGGCGATGATTTGTTTGTAACGAACGCAAGCATCTTGCAAAAAGGCATTGAAAAAAACATTGCGAACGCCATTTTGATCAAACCCAATCAAATCGGCACCATTAGTGAGACTTTAGAGACCATAAGATTAGCCAAACACCATGCCTATCAATGCGTGATGAGCCATAGAAGCGGGGAGAGCGAGGACAGCTTTATCGCTGATTTTGCTGTCGCATTGAATACGGGAGAAATCAAAACCGGATCCACCGCAAGGAGTGAAAGGATCGCCAAATACAACCGCCTTTTAGAAATTGAGCATGAATTAAAAGGGGGGATTTATATCGGCAAAGAGTTGTTTAAGCATGGCTAGTGGCCTTTTTGAAAACGATGAAATCAAAGACAACAAAGCGCGAGATTTTTTCTATAGCCATAGCTCCCTGATTGTCTTTTTCCTTTTACTGCTTTGGTTTGGGTATTATTTAGGGAAGTTGCTTTTTGGGGGCTCTTCTTTAGAAGTTTATTTGGATTTAAGAGATAAGCATGAACGGTTGCAACAAGAAATCACCGAATTGCAAAGCAAGAATGTGCGTTTGCAAAAGCGTTTGTTTGAGTTGAGGGAATTACGGCCTAGAGATTAATTTTAAGGAATGATTGTGTTAAAAAAGATGGTAGGTTTGGTGGTGGTTTTAAGCGTTTTATTAGCCAGAGATAACCCTTTTGAGCCTGAAATCAATTCCAAGAATTTGCAAGGGGGCTTTAATGGGATCTATGATAGTTATTTTAAAGAAATCCATGTGGATTTGCCCACGAGCGCTAGGATTTTAAAACAAATCACGCTCACTTACCAGGATATTGATGGCTCTATCCATTCTAAAGTCGTGGGCATTGATAAAAGCATTGATTGGCATTACCCCTTAAAGCTCTCCCAACACCCCCTTGATCCAGCCACCTTTGAAAAACGCTACCAGATCCAAGATTTTGATTTTTCCATGGCAAACAACACGATGATTTTGCGATCCCCTTATAAAATTTTGCGCTCTTTTGTGCTAGTCAATCCTTATAGAATCGTGTTAGACACGCAAAAAGGTCCTTTGGATATTTATCAAAATAGGGATTTAAACCAGAAGTTTTTTTCTCAAATTAAAGTCGGCACGCACAAAGATTATTACCGCATCACGCTCGTTTTAGACGGGAAATACCGCTATCTTTTGGAAGAAAAAAACGGGGCGTATGAATTAAAATTGAAATAAAAGCATGCGGCATTTGGTCTTAATCGGTTTTATGGGGAGCGGTAAAAGCTCTTTAGCGCAAGAATTGGGGCTTGCTTTGAAATTAGAAGTGTTGGATACGGATATGATCATTAGCGAGAGGGTGGGATTGAGCGTGAGAGGGATTTTTGAAGAGCTTGGCGAAGACAATTTCAGGATGTTTGAAAAAAATGTGATTGATGAATTAAAAACGCTCAAAACCCCCCATATTATTTCTACCGGTGGGGGCATTGTGATGCATGATAACCTTAAGGGTTTAGGCACAACTTTTTATCTCAAAATGGATTTTGAAACTTTGATTAAGCGTTTGAATCAAAAAGAAAGGGAAAAACGCCCCCTTTTAAATGATCTCACTCAAGCCAAAGAGCTTTTTGAAAAACGCCAAGCCCTCTATGAAAAAAACGCCTCTTTTATCATTGATGCAAGGGGTGGTTTAAATAATTCTTTAAAACAAGTGCTACAATTCATCGCATAAATTTTTTTTAAAGGCCTTTTGATGTTGAGTAGAGACATTGTCCAATATTCCAAGATCCGCACCGAGCTATACGCTTATCTTACCTATTTGTTTTCGCACAATATCCGCAACCACCTCCCTGAAATCACTTTGGATTATTTAAACAAACAGATCAGAAAAATGCATGCTGAAATCAAAATGGCAAAAAGTTTTTTTGTTTTAGACGCTAAAGGCATGCTAATTCTTAAACCAAGCCAACTTAAAGAACAGGGGCATAAGGAAGGGATATTAGAGCATGATTTAACAGAAGGGATTGAATTAGAATCGCATGTCAGCTTTAGCGATAAATATTATTTTTATCAAGCCGTGAGTGAAAAGCGTTGCATTTTAACGGATCCCTATCCTTCTAAAAAAGGAAACCATTTAGTAGTGAGCGCATCTTACCCAGTGTATGATCAAAATAACGATCTAGCGTTTGTGGTGTGCTTGCAAATCCCTTTGAGGGTGGCGATTGAAATCAGCTCGCCTTCAAAGTATTTCAGAACCTTTAGCGAAGGGAGCATGGTCATGTATTTTATGATTTCTATCATGCTCACTTTGGTGTCGTTGCTTTTATTTGTGAAATGCATTTCTAGCTTTTGGACAGCGATTGTCAATTTTAGCAGTTTTGACATTAAAGAAGTGTTCCACCCCATTGTGCTTTTAACCCTAGCCTTAGCCACCTTTGATCTGGTCAAGGCGATTTTTGAAGAGGAAGTTTTGGGTAAAAATAGTGGGGACAACCACCATGCGATCCATCGCACGATGATCAGGTTTTTAGGCTCTATCATTATCGCATTAGCCATTGAAGCGTTAATGTTAGTGTTTAAATTCAGCGTGAGCGAACCAGATAAAATCACTTATGCGGTGTATTTGGCTATTGGCGTGGCAGTGCTTTTGATCAGTTTGGCGATTTATGTTAAATTCGCTTATAGTGTGTTGCCCAAACGAGAACGCTAAGAGTTAAAAAATTTTTCTTTTAAGCGTTTGAAAATCCTATTCAATCTAAAAAAGACATATTCTAAAAGGGTTTTTGGATTGAGTAGGGGGGCAAGAAATTCAAAGGTTTTTTGTTTGTCTTTAAGGCTTAAAAATTCTGTCATTTGTTTAAGGAATTTCACGGAATATTCAGCATAAAAAGGGGTTTTTAAAAGAGTCTCATGCCATTCTTTAGAATATAAAGCAGTGGGTGAAACCCAAGGTTTTCCTACAAAATAAAAATGCAGCATGACAATTTCTTGTCGGTTAGGAATGAAGCGTTTTTGATTGACCATGAAAGGGTGGGTGTTATAAATATAAGGCAAGATTAAAACTTTTTGATAGCATACGAGCGTTAAAAGATCCTGTTCAGGGCAAAACACGCACTGGCCTTTTTGACGGGTTAAATTGAGTAAGCGCTCTTCTAAACGATCAGCGCGCCACAGCTTTAAATTCACGATTAAAAACCCAACATTATAGTGGTTTTCATAAAGGATTTTTATGTCTTTTTCTTTAAGGTAATGCTCATAAAGAAAAAAGGCTTGACGAGGGGCTCTCTCTCTTTCTGTTTGAAAATGTTTAGGGCTTTTAGGAGAAGAAAAATCTTTAGCCGCTCCAAAATAATAACCATCTAGCGGGATGAAAAAACTCTCGCTCACATCATTCAAAAACAAAGTGTCCGCATCAAACATGATAATTTTGTCGTATTGCATGAATAAAGAAGCCAAAAACAAGCGGCACATGACCATTTTAGAAAAGCGGGTCTTAGCGTAAATATTGAGTTGCAAAAAAGCTTCATTGATTTTATCAATCACAGAGGGTTCTATTGAAGTGGTGCAAAGATTGGGGGTTGAAATGTCTAAAAAATCCACGCTCATAAAAGCGCTAAAGGGGGCTAGAGTTTCTTTTAGTTTGCGCTGGTTTTCAAGGCTCAAGTTATCCACCAGGCAGTGGATTTTATAAAAAAGTTTTTTATTATCATTTTGCGATTGGGGATTTTCTGCTTTAGCGCAAGCTAGCATGGAATACAAGCTCACGCCAGCCGGAATGGTATAATGATTGTCAAAAGCGATAACGATAGGAATAGTAATGCTCATTTTAAGTGGTTTCCATACAATCTAGTCTTTAATCAAAATTTAATCTAAAAATTGAATTTGTTCCATTTGCTTAATATTATACTATAATAGCTAATTAGATTTGGAGTTTTACTTTTTTCTTTGAGCGAGCTTTGGATTAGTTTTATAAGGAATGAGATGATAAAGAGTTGGACTAAAAAGTGGTTTTTGATTTTATTTTTAATGGCAAGTTGTTCCAGTTATTTGGCGGCTACAACCGGTGAGGCATATTTTAAAATGGCTACTCAAGCCTTTAAGAGAGGGAATTACCATAAAGCGGTGGCTTTTTATAAGAGGAGCTGTAATTTAAGGGTGGGGGTTGGTTGCACGAGTTTAGGCTCTATGTATGAAGATGGCGACGGCGTGGATCAGAATATTCCAAAAGCCGTCTTTTATTACAAAAGAGGGTGCAATTTAAGGAATCATTTGGCTTGTGCGAGTTTAGGCTCTATGTATGAAGATGGCGACGGCGTGCAAAAAGATCTTCCAAAGGCTATCTATTATTATAGGAGAGGGTGCCACTTAAAGGGTGGGGTGAGCTGTGGGAGTTTAGGTTTTATGTATTTTAATGGCATAGGCGTTAAGCAAAATTATGCCAAAGCCCTTTCTCTTTCTAAATACGCTTGCAGTTTGGATTACGGCATTAGTTGTAACTTTGCAGGGTATATGTATAGGAACGCAAAAGGCGTGGAGAAGGATTTGAAAAAAGCCCTTACGAATTTTAAAAGAGGGTGTCATTTAAAAGACGGAGCGAGCTGTGTTAGCTTGGGATACATGTATGAAGCCGGTCTTTATGTCAGACAAAATGAAGAGCAAGCCTTGAATCTTTATAAAAAGGGTTGTTCTTTAAAAGAAGGGAGCGGTTGTCATAATGTGGCGGTGATGTATTACACGGGTAAGGGCGCTCCAAAGGACTTGGATAAAGCCACTTTATATTATAAGAAAGGGTGCGCTTTAGGCTTTAGTGGTAGTTGTAAAATATTAGAAGTGGTTGGCAAGAATTCTGATAATTTGCAAGATGACGCGCAAAACGACACGCAAGATGATACGCAATAAGCTAGAGTTTAAGGGGCTAATGATTAAAACTCATCTTATAGAAATCTTTCCACTCTTTGTGCTATCAAATAGGGGTTAAGCGTTTCTGTTGATGGGTGTTGAGATTAAAAATCTAGGGTTTGGATTCGCTCTCATATTGATAATAAAAACACTCAAAGGCGTTTTAAAATAAATATAAAAGAGCTTACAAGACACAAGCGATAATTTTTAAAGCACTCTTTGGGGGATTTAATGGGGTTAAAGGGGGTGTTATTTCAAAATCCCCCTATCCGCTTTAAAAAATAGCTTTACCACAAAATAAAAATTGACTATAAAAAAGCTTAAAAACAAGTTTTTAAAAAAGAATATTGAATAAAGCTATTCATATTTGATCAAAACAAAAACCTTTATTCAATCAAAATAAGGTTAAAATCCAATAAAAAAAGAGTTTTATAACTTTTTATAGGATTTTACAAGCTTATAGCAACAAAACTTTTTGTTGGTTTTCATTGGTGAAGCGCCCAACCGCTAAAGACGATTGGGCTTCCTGATGTTGGGGGAGAGTTTGGTTCTTATTCTGTGTCCCTAATGGATTTTACAGAGTTTGATCTCCAACGCATTCCCTACAGCTCTCACGCATCATATCTTATAAAGGCGTAACTTTGCGTGCTTCCCACGCTAGATACGAATGTATGGGGGCATTATAACAAATTAGTGGCATTCATCCCAAACGCTAAAGGTGTTTGGGGTTTCTGCTTGGGTGGTTTTAAAAAATACTTTGAGCCCTTTTTGCATTTCACTCAATATTCGTATAAAGTGCGACCACATCATCATCGTCTTCAATCCTGTCCAGTAATTTTTCGGTAAGCTCCATTTGTTCGTCATTCAATTCAATGGGCGTTGTGGCGATGCGTTGCAAACTCGCTTTTAAAATGGGCAATCTCAAGCTTTCAAACCCCTCATTTAAAAGCTTGAAGCTGTTATAATCCCCCCTAATAATAATCTTGTCTTCCACTTCTTCTAATTCTTCCAAACCATAATCAATGAGAGCGAATTCCAAATCTTCTAGGCTGAGTTTTAAATTTTCCACTTCATTTTTCAAGCATTCAAACACGCTTTTTCGGTTAAACATAAACTCTAAAGAGCCATTAGGCACGATGCTTGCCCCTTGCGTTTTATTGAAATAGCTTTTAAGGTTAGCAATGGTTCTAGTGGGGTTATCAGTCATGCATTCCATAATGATTAACACGCCAAAATTCGCCTTACCCTCATAAGTGATTTCACTCAAATTCCCCTCTTTACTGTTCGCTCTTTTAATCGCTGCGTCAATATTGTCTTTAGGCATGTTTTGCGCTTTAGCGTTTAAAATCGCTGTTCGTAGTTTGGCGTTCGCGTCCGGCTCGCTCCCGCCCTCTTTTGCCGCTAGAGTGATCGCTTTGGCGAGCTTGGGGAAAACCTTACTCATCTTATCCCATCGTTTTTCTTTAGCCGCTCTTCTGTATTCAAACGCTCGTCCCATTCAATTCCTTTGTAATAAGTTAGCCACTTCTTTAGCATGATAGCTAATAATCATATCCGCTCCCGCTCTTTTAAAACAAGTCATCGTTTCTAATAAAACGCTTTCATAGTTGATCAGGTTGTGTTTTTGAGCGAGTTTGAGCATGGCGTATTCCCCGCTCACATTATAGAGCGCTAAAGGGAGCAAAGTGTGATCTCTGATTTCTTTAACAATATCCAAATACGCCAAAGCCGGTTTCACCATTAAAATATCCGCGCCCTGTTTTTCATCTTCTAAACTTTCTAAAAGCGCTTCTTTTTTATTAGCGTAATCCATTTGATAGCTTTTGCGATCGCCAAAACTCGGCGCCGAGTTTGCCGCATCTCTAAAAGGCCCATAGTAACTGCTCGCAAATTTAGTGGAATAGCTCATGATGGGCGTGTAAAAATACCCGGCCCTTTCTAGCACTTTTCTCAAGCTCAAAACATTCCCATCCATCATGTTGCTTGGGGCTAGAATATCCACACCGCTTTCAGCCAAAATAAGCCCTTGAAGGTTTAAAATCTCTAGCGTTTTATCGTTAGACACCGAAGCGTTTTTTAAAATCCCGCAATGCCCATGATCGGTGTATTCACAAAAACACAAATCCGCTATAACGATTAAATCCTTAAATCGTTTTTTAACCTCTCTAGTGGCTTTTGCGACAATATGATCCTTATTTAACGCATGGCTTCCTGTAGCGTCCTTATGTTTAGGAATGCCAAACAATAAAACGGCTTTGATGCCTAAACCCACTAATTCTTCGCATTCTTTTAAAAGAGGCTCTATACTCATTTGATAAACGCCAGGCATGGAGTTGATTTCATTTTTAATGTAACTATCGCTTTCTATGACAAACAAGGGAGCGATGAAATCATCAATATTTAGACGCGTTTCTCTTATCATCGCTCTTAAATTTTCGCTGCTTCGTAATCTTCTCAATCGTTTGAACATGTTCTCTCTTTATTGTTTTTCTTTAGCCCCACAATTGGCTTTTTCTGTTCCCTTCACTCCGCTCACCTCTCTCAAATTTTCGGGGGGGGGGGGTAGCTCTTCATTATCCTCTTCTAAATCGTAAAAACTATTAAAAACGCAATCATGGATAGTGAAACAGATTCTTCCATTGCCATAATGATAGCTCAAATTCAATCCCATAGCCTCTAAAGCGTTTTTAATGATATACATGCCTAACCCAAAACCATGGGCTTGGCTGGGGTTAGAAGATTTAAAATAAGGCTGCAAATACTTTTCAAAATCTTCTTTTAAAGGTTTGCTTTTATTAGACACCACTAGATTATTCCCTATGAAATCCAAAAACACCTGTTTGTCATCGCTGTATTTGATCGCATTATCTACCATGTTTTTTAACGCTATAGCAAACAATTCAAAATCCGCTTCAATAATGTAATTGGAAGAGGACACATGGATAGGGCTTTCTTTATCCTCATCAATCAAAAGCATTTTTTCAATTTTATCGATCAAATCGCTCATTAAAAATTTTTCTTTATTGCTCCCATAATTTTTGGAAGCGAGCTGCTCAATGCGGGCAAATTGCTCAATCAGCGTGTTCAAGTGATCAAATATAGATGAAAAGCGTTTTTGTGTCAATTCTTCTTTGAGCATAGAGCTTAGTATCTTGCCCTTAGTGATAGGGGTGCGCAATTCATGCATGATAGAGCGCAAAAATAAAACCCGAGATTCATTCATCGCATTGATTTTTTGGATGCAATTGTCAAATTCGTTAGCCAGATCCCCTATTTCGTCTTTTTGCTTGCTTTTACAACTCACGCTTTTATCCCCTTGAGCGAAGCGTTTCACTTGAGATCTTAACTCTCTTAAGGGCAATAAACTTTGTAAAACAAATAAGAAGAGGAATAAAATCAATAATAAACCCACCGTAATAGCTAAGAAATAATTCCTATAAGAAACCGCATGCAAATCTTTATAAAGCACAAAATGCTCATCCTTTTTTAACAGGATAAAAACCATATCGCTGAATTTAAACACTTCAGCATACCCAATATTTCTATGGTGCAACTGGTGGCGTCTTTTGGCTAAAACCTTTTCTAAATTTTCTATTGTGGTTTCTCTAAAACCAATTTTATAGAGGTAATCTTCTATGGCTTTGTAATCAGAGTAGTTATTTAAAATTTCATTGATGGTGGTAACAAACTGATAGTGGCGCATTTCGTTTTGATAGTTTTCATGACTGATTTGAGAAGACACGAAATAATAAGCGAACGCTCCAAAACTAAAGAGCGTTATCATAAACAAAGCGACAACCTTAAAAAAGATAGAGAAACGCAAAACCCCTTAACTCCTTATTAGAATCAGTATTCTAATTTGTAACCAATCCCTCTAACAGAGATGATATATTGCGGTTGCTTAGGATTTTTTTCAATCTTAGATCGCAAACGGCCAATGATCACATCAATGCTTTTATTAGAGCTTTCAGGGTTGATGCTCTCACTCTCAATCGCAATGCTTTCACGGCTAAACACATAACCTTTTTTGCTAATGAGAAGCGAAAGGATTTCATATTCAGCCCTAGTTAAGTCTAGCTTTTTTTCATGCATATACACTTCTCGGCTATCCTTATCCACCCTAAAGATATTCGCATCGCCTGGCTCACTCACTTCTTCTTTTTTATGAGAACGCCTGAGTAGCGATTGGATACGAGCTAATAATTCTTTAGGATCATAGGGTTTAGGGAGGTAATCATCAGCCCCATAATCTAGCGCTTTAATCTTGTCTTCCACATCACTTCTTGCTGAAGAAATAATAATAGGGATATGTTTTTGTTTGGAGATGCGCCTACACACTTCAAGCCCGTCTAAATTAGGCAAAGTTAAATCCAATAACAACAAATCATAATTTTGTGTGTTAGCCGCACTAATGCCGGTATATGGCTCATCGTAATTGGTTACATGAATGCCATGTTGGAGCAAAAACTTGCTCAAAAACTCGGCTAATTCTATATCATCTTCTATCATTAAAACTTCTATCATACTTCAATTAACTCCTTCAATGATTTTTTGCAACTTTAAAAACGATTAACTTTGTTAATGTTTTAAGGGACTAATTCTAGCATTTTATTATTAAAGATACCTTGAAAATATCTTAAAAATAAAAATTCAAAACATTATCATAGTTATTAATGGAATTAAGGCTTTGTTTTCATAAAATATTGAAAATGAAAGTCTTATTTTTTAATGTTTTTAAAAAATTCCTTGGCTCATTTTTCATTCTGTGTTTTCTCGCTCCAAAGATTCTAATCGTTTTTCAAGCGCGCTCAATTGGTATTGCAAGAAACGCGCCACTAAATCCAAACGCTTCAGCGCGTCTTTTTCTTCTAAAGCTTGCATGCCTTTAAATAACACTAAGGTTCTCTCTAATAAGCCTTTTAAAAAAACCCGCTCGTTTGGAATTAACACTTGCGTGGGGTTTTCTTGCGTGGGGTTTTTGGGCGTGATTTCTTCTGTAATGATTTCTTTTAATTCTTCTTCTTTTTCTTCTGTGATTTTTTCTTGCGTTTCTATTTTGGCAGCGTTTTTTGGCTCTAAAGGGGCATTAGCATTTTTAGGGTTTGGGGTGTTTTGCAAATGGGGGGGCGTTTTGAAAAAAGAGGGCGTTTTTTGCGCCGTATTAAAACCATCATCAATGGTTTTAGCCATTTTTTCAATTTCACTAAGGGTTTCTGAAATAATGTTTTTCAATTCCATTCTACCAGCCATTTTTCTAAATTCTCAACGCTCAAATAATCCCCTTTGATAAAATGTAAATAGTGCCGCTCTAGTGTTGCATCGTGCTTGAAAGGAGCGAGATTTTTTTGGATTTTTTCCAAACGCTTTATTTGTTTTAACGCCTCTGTATGGTCAGGGGTTTTTTTTAAAATATTAGTATAAATTTGCAACGCTTCTTCAAAAAACCCTTGTTCTTCGTAAATATGAGCGAGCGTGATAGTTTCTAAGGGCATGCGTTTCTCTTAATCGTTTGTAATCCCTAATCTCTAAACGCCATTTTTAGACTCTACTTGGGTGCGTAAAAAACTAAAAGCCGGTAAGGGTGCAGGCAATCGCACTAAATTCACATTCCCGCTATGGATAGTTTCTAATTCGGTGTTATTTTCTAAAAGGATTTTATACAGCACTAAATAAGAGCGTTTTTCAAAGGTGTAAATCTTGCCAATTTCATTGACTATGGGCGTGATAGCCGCATTTTTGGGAGCGATGATTTCATAAGCTATGTTAGTGGTCGTGGTGAATTTGCATGCAAAAAAACGCCCGTCTTCTGTGATTTCGCCATTGACTTGAAAATCCCCTTCGCTAATGGCTGTTTGGTGGTTTTGAGTGTCTAGCCTTTCAAAAGGCCTACGCATCAAATAGCCGTCCGTAAAACCCCTGTTTTTAAGCGTGTTCAATTCGCTAGTATAAAAACTCGGCTTTAAGGTGTTGTTATAAAAATCATCAACCGCTAAACGATAGATGCGCGTGGTTTGTGCGGCGTAATAACTGGACTTGGTGCGCCCTTCAATCTTAAGCGCGCTAATGGCGTTTGAACTTAAAATTTCAGCGATATGGCCAGAAAGGTTCAAATCTTTAGCGTTAAAAATATGCGTGCCTACGCCCTCTTCTTCAACCAACCTCATCATCACGCCGTTATCTGGGTTTTTCACATAATATTCATAATCAAACCGGCAATCATTCGCGCAACTCCCTCTATTAGGCACGCGCCCCTTTTGTAAAGCCGAAATCAAGCAACGCCCTGAAAAGGCAAAACACATGCTCCCATGCACAAAGATTTCTAATTCTAAATCGGGTAAGGCTTTTTTAATCTCAATCGCATCATTCAGGCTCAATTCCCTAGCGCACACAATGCGTTTAACCCCTAGATCATAAAACACTTGTGCATCCAGCAAATTTAAGACATTCGCTTGCGTGGATAAATGGATAGGGATATGCGGGGCGATTTTTTGTGCAAGTTTGATCACTCCAGGTGCAGCGATAATAAAAGCGTCTGGCTCTAATTCTGCCATTTTATAAATATGTTCTTCTAAAAGCTTGAGCTGTGAATTGAAAGGGAAACCATTGATCGTGGCATAGACTTTTTTATTTAGCGCATGGGCGTAGTCAATCCCTTCTTTGAAAGTTTCTAAAGTAAACTCCTTGCTTGCACGATTGCGTAAAGAAAAATGGCTCACTCCCCCATAAACCGCATCAGCCCCATAGTTGAGGGCGATTTTAAGTTTTTTTAAATTACCGGCTGGAGAGAGTAATTCAACCTGGTTCAAAACTACTTGGCTCCAAAAGAAGCGATCAAGGCTTCAATATCATCCGCGCTGGCTAAATCTTTATCGTCATCGCCGGTGATATAAGTCGCTGAACTCACGCGTTTAGAATCATCAATTTTGCCTTCAAAAAGCGAATTCATGTATTGGCTGAGCGCTCGCATGACATTGACCACTCGTTCAATTTTTTGGCGATGAATGTCTTGAAACTGCATAATATCCATCGCTTGCATGGAACTATCAGAGCAATTAGCGGCTTCTTCTCCAATGCTTTTAAGGGCGTTTAGGATTTCTTGTTGCTCGTTGAGCGCGGTTTTAAAAGATTCAACATGGGGGAAATGCGCATGCAAATTGTCAAAAATTTCTTGGTGTTTTTTTAGGGGTTCTTGGATTTTTTTAACCATTTTAGCGATTTTTTCAGCACTAGCCCCGATCAAATCCAATTGATCAAAAATTTGCGTGGCTTTCACTTCAGAATCCCTTGTAACATCGTCTAACTGATGCACAACTTTATGCTCTTCAGTGGGGGGAGGGGGAGGCCATTCATTGGGACTAATCTTGCCGTATTTTTCAGCGTCTTCTTTTTTGACGGTCATTTTTTGGCTAGAGCTTTCTTTGGATTCTTTAACCTCTTCTTTCTCTTTAGTTGGCTCTTTAGCCTCTTCTTTAGCCTCTAGGGCTTCCAAGTTTTCTAAATCGCCACCACTCATCAAAGCGTCTAATTCTTCTTGTGTCATTGTTGTTCCTTGCCAATTGGTTTTAAAAAGCGTTTTATAGCAACCATAATTTATCAGCTGTCATTTTAGCACACTTAAGCTTTAGCAATCAAAACGCCCTCTAAAATCGCATCAATATCGCCATCTAAAATCGCTTCCACATTGCTATAAGCAATATTGGAGCGCGCGTCTTTGACTTGCTGGTAGGGGGCTAGGACATAGCTTCTTATTTGATGCCCCCAGCCGATCTCGCTTTTTTCTTCATTTTTGGCGCTGCTTTGCTGCTTTTCTAATTCCAATTCATAAAGCTTGGATTTAAGCATTTTTAACGCGCTCGCTTTGTTTTTATGCTGGCTCCTGTCGTTTTGGCATTGCACCACAATACCGGTAGGGAAATGCGTGATTCTAACCGCGCTTTCTGTTTTATTGACATGCTGACCGCCTGCCCCACTAGCTCTGTAATAATCATAACGGACATCTTTTTCATCAATTTCAATATCAATATCATCATCTAATTCAGGGCTAATTTGCACGCTCGCAAAACTCGTGTGCCGTTTGGCGTTCGCATCAAAGGGCGAAATCCTTACAAGCCTATGCACCCCGCTTTCATTTTTCAAATAGCCATAAGCGTTTTCGCCCTTAATGATAAAGGCGACCCCTTTAATGCCCGCTTCTTCGCCATCTTGATAATCTAAAATCTCGCTTTTAAAGCCCCTTCTTTCCGCCCATTTCAAATACATGCGATACAAAATACTCGCCCAATCCTGGCTCTCCGTCCCCCCCGCTCCAGGCTGAATGGTGATAATAGCGTTTGAAGCGTCGTTTTCACCGCTTAACATGATTTCAATTTCTACTTTTTGGACGCTGTGCTCTAAAATAGAAGCCTCTTCATAGAGTAAGGATAAAGTAACCTCATCGTTATCGTTTTGAGCGAGTTCAAACAATTCTGTGCTTTCATCTAAGGAATTTTTGGTTTTTTGGTAGGTTTCTAGCAAGCGGTTTAGGCGCACTTTTTCTTTATTAGTATCTCTAGCCTTTAAGACATCTTGCCAAAAATTAGGGTCTTCTTGCTCTTTTTCAATGCGTTCTAATTCTTGTTTGATCTTTTCAGGCTTGATGATTAAAGCGATATTATCGCATTTGTTTTGCAAGCTTTTTAACAATTCGCTATAGGTGTAGTTATCCACAAACAGAACCTTTATGAGTGGGGTTTTAAACTCGTCATTATAGCAAAAAGCCATTTTAATTTTCAAACCTTAAAATTTCAATTTCGCCCTGAACTAATCTAACTCCTTCATCAATTAAAGCGATAGAATCAACTTGCGCAAGGGCTTGAATCGCTCCTGAGTCATAGCGGTTGTTGTAAGGAATGAATTGGTTGTTTAAATAGTTGCCTAAAATTAAATGCGTGCGTTCGCCTTTAAGCTTTAAGGGGGCATTGATTTGAGCCTTAAAGGGTTTTAGTTTAAAATCTTTATTTAATGATAAGCGCTCCAATAAGGGTAGAATCAAAACTCGTAAAACGACTAAGCAACTTAAAGGATTACCCGGTAAGCCTATAATAATACTTTGATTGAGTTGGGCTAAAGTTACCGGTTTTCCAGGTTTGAGATTGACTTTTTCGTAATAAAAAAGGGCGTTTCTTTCTTTCAAGGCGTCTTTGAAAAAGTCTTTATCCCCTACGCTCACCCCCGCGCTTGAAAGGATGACATCATAATCTTGCAATTCAAGTATTTTAAGCTGTAAATCTTTATCGTCTTTTAAAACCCCTAGAAAATGCGTGTTGTAATTTTTAAGCATGTTAAAAATACCCACTGAATTCACATCATAAACCTGGCATTCTAGGGCGTTCTGCCCTAAAGGCACTAATTCATCGCCGCTGCTAAAGAGAGCGATTTTTAATTTCCTAAACGCTTTGATTTCTTTGAACCCTTGAGAGGCAATGAGCGCGATATGCCCATAATTCAAACGGGTATTTTTAGGGACTAACACGCTGTTTAAAGAAGCGTTCTCGCCCTTTTGACGGATATTGGCGTTTATTTTAAAATCTTTGGGAGCTAGAGCGGAATTTTTATGGCTTTCTAGCATGCATTCTATGGGAACGATCGTTTCTATTCCCTTTGGCACCATCGCTCCAGTCATGATTTTAACGCATTCATTTTCTTTAACTTCTAAAGCGCTCACATCATCTCCGGCAAAAATGTGCTGGATGACTTGAGTTTTTTGGCCTAAATCTTGCATCTTAAACCCATAGCCATCCATTGCGCTTTGATTGAATTTAGGCAAAGCGTGAATGCAAATAATATCCTCTGCTAAAATGCACCCTGTGCTTTCAAACAAAGAGACAACCTCTATTTCTAAGGGTTTTAAGGGAATGCTAGAATGGATTTTTAGAGCTTCTTTAAAACTAATCATGTTTATCCTTTAAAAGATTTTACTAATAACGCTAAAGGCTAGGCTGATTTCTTCTTTAAAACGCCCCATGATAGCCGAAGCGATTAAAATAATGCCCACAAACCCGATTGCAATTTTAACCGGAAACCCGATAGCGAGCAGGTTGAACTGAGGGTGGGTTTTCATGATCATGCCAAAAATAATATCGCTCAATAACACCAAGCATAAAATAGGGAACGCCATAGAAAACCCTATGACAAACAAGTGCGAAAAGGCTTTGATAATGTTTTTAGCTAACGCTGGCTCAAAGACAAATTGCCCTAAAGGGACGGCTTTTAAGCTGTGATCCACAAACAAAATGATTTGATGGTGGAACGATAAATCCAATAAAATTAAAATCGCTAACAATAAAAGGGCTTGCCCTACAATGGGTTTTTGCGATCCTGAAATAGGATCATACACGCTCGCCATCGTAAGCCCCATAGAAAAGCTGATGCTATCGGTTGCAAACACCAAGCTTGCAAAGACGATTTGTAAAAAGATAGACGCGCACACCCCTAAAAACAGCTCGCACAAGCAAGCAATAATAAAACCCTCTGGCGTGTAAGCAGCGTTTGAAAACTCTAAAGTGGGGTAAAAAATCGCACTCACATACAAGCTTAAAGCCCCACGCACCGACAAAGGCACTAAATGGTTTTCAAAAAAAGGGAAAAAAGATAACACGCCACTAACCCTTAAAAACAACAAGAAAAAATCCCTAACATGGGGGGTGCTAAGCTCTTGAATAAAATCTAGCATTCTTTTTCTTTAAGGATAAAAAAGTAGTGCGTTAGCATTAGGGTTTGCAATAAAGTGGCAAAAAAATTAAAAAAAGGGATTAAGGAAAAAAGATAGCAAAAAAACGAAAAACGATAATGCTTCAATCGGTGCTGTTTGAGTAAATTTTGATAGCTTTGATGATTAAAAATCATGCTGGCTATATCCAAACTCATGGTGTTTTTGAAAAAAAGAAAATGTGGGATTATGGAAAAAAAGACCCCAAAGACTCCTATAAAGGGAATGAAATAAAAGGGCGTTAAAACCGCTATCCACAAAAGCATAAAAGTGAGCGATTTTAAAAAATATTTAATAGAAAAAAAAATAGAGCCAAATTCTTCTAAAACAACATGGGGATAATATTTTTGGTGCAAATAAGAAACCACTAAAGGGGTGTAAAAAACAGACGCAAAAATATTGATGACTAAACTCAAAAGAATCACGATCCAAAAAACAAGAAAATACACTAACGCTTTAAAAACCCAAACAAACACGCCAGCAAAAAAGCCTTGAGAATGGGAATAGTCATTCAAAGATTGCGGTAATAAAGTTTGGCAATAACCCACAATATTTGCGCCATTGTAGTAAAAAACAGCTCCAAAAAACGCCAAGCTCAAAAGGATAGGACAAAGATTGATTAAAAGCATTCTAGCACTTAAAAAATCATTAAAGCTTTTTTTAAGGATAGATAAAGACAAAACCATAACTTGAAATCCTTCTTCACTCACTTTGCTAGGGTAATTTAAGCGCAAAGTCCCTTAATCTTACATAGTAAGTTTATAAATTACGAGATTGACTAAAAAAGAATATAGAAGTTATTTAATATGGAATAACATATAGTAATAAAAACATTATGGGGTAAAACAATACCATCAGTATCCAAGGGCACAAAATGATTACAGCAACAATAATAAATATAACATTCACCATTGTCTTATAAAATTTTGAATCTTCTTTAAACATCCTTTTTCTTTCCAACAAAGAATATAACTAGCACCAATAAATACAATAAATATTATTACAATATCTGCAGCGAACACTTTTACCCACTTTTAACGGAATGAATAACTTTAAGCATTTCTTACCCCTTAATGTGAGTTTTCTGTATATCATGATAGCTGATTTTGTTTTAAATTTGCTATAATGCGAATTTAATGATGAAAATTAGTTTAGAGTGGAGAACACACAATGAAAAAAAATATCTTGAATTTAGCGTTAGTGGGCGCGTTGAGCGCGTCGTTTTTGATGGCCAAGCCGGCTCATAACGCAAATAACGCTAAAAAAACGGCTGAAGCACAAGGAAGCGTGTTAGCGACAGTAGATGGTAAGCCCATCACTAAAAGCGATTTTGACATGATCAAACAACGCAACCCTAATTTTGATTTTGACAAGCTTAAAGAGAAAGAAAAAGAAGCCTTGATTGATCAAGCCATTCGCACCGCACTTGTAGAAAATGAAGCTAAAACCGAGAGATTGGATAACACTCCAGAATTTAAAGCGATGATGGAAGCGGTTAAAAAACAGGCTTTGGTGGAATTTTGGGCGAAAAAACAGGCTGAAGAAGTGAAAAAAGTCCAAATCCCAGAAAAAGAAATGCAAGATTTTTACAACGCTAATAAAGATCAGCTTTTTGTCAAGCAAGAAGCCCATGCTAGGCATATTTTGGTGAAAACCGAAGATGAGGCTAAGCGGATTATTTCTGAGATTGACAAACAGCCAAAGGCTAAAAAAGAAGCCAAATTCATTGAGTTAGCCAATCGTGATACGATTGATCCTAACAGCAAGAACGCACAAAATGGCGGTGATTTAGGGAAATTCCAAAAAAACCAAATGGCTCCGGATTTTTCTAAAGCCGCTTTCGCTTTAACCCCTGGGGATTACACTAAAACCCCTGTTAAAACGGAGTTTGGTTATCATATTATCTATTTGATTTCTAAAGATAGCCCTGTAACTTACACTTATGATCAGGCTAAACCCACCATTAAGGGGATGTTACAAGAAAAGCTTTTCCAAGAACGCATGAATCAAAAAATTGAGGAACTAAGAAAGCACGCTAAAATTGTTATCAACAAGTGATTGATGAGGTGTTATCATGTTAGTTAAAGGCAATGAAATCTTGTTAAAAGCCCATAAAGAAGGTTATGGGGTAGGGGCGTTTAATTTCGTGAATTTTGAAATGCTAAACGCTATTTTTGAAGCAGGAAATGAGGAAAATTCCCCGCTTTTCATTCAAGCGAGTGAAGGAGCGATCAAATACATGGGGATTGATATGGCGGTGGGCATGGTGAAAGTCATGTGCGAACGCTACCCACACATTCCTGTAGCCTTACACTTAGATCATGGCACGACTTTTGAAAGCTGCGAAAAAGCCGTGAAAGCGGGTTTCACTTCTGTGATGATTGATGCGTCTCATCATGCTTTTGAAGAAAATTTGGAATTGACTTCTAAAGTGGTCAAAATGGCGCACAACGCTGGGGTGAGCGTGGAAGCGGAGTTGGGGCGTTTAATGGGGATTGAAGACAACATTTCAGTAGATGAAAAAGACGCGGTGTTAGTGAATCCTAAAGAAGCGGAGCAGTTTGTCAAAGAATCTCAAGTGGATTACTTAGCCCCAGCCATTGGGACAAGCCATGGAGCGTTTAAGTTTAAGGGCGAGCCAAAATTGGATTTTGAACGCTTGCAAGAAGTCAAAAGGCTCACTAATATCCCTTTAGTCTTGCATGGAGCGAGTGCGATACCAGATGATGTGAGGAAATCTTATTTGGATGCTGGAGGCGATTTGAAAGGATCTAAGGGCGTGCCTTTTGAATTTTTACAAGAATCTGTGAAAGGGGGGATCAATAAGGTCAATACCGACACGGATTTGAGGATCGCTTTCATCGCAGAGGTGCGCAAGGTGGCTAATGAAGATAAGAGCCAATTTGATTTGAGAAAGTTTTTTTCTCCGGCCCAATTAGCGCTTAAAAATGTGGTCAAAGAGCGCATGAAGCTTTTGGGCAGCGCTAATAAAATTTAACCAACAAGGAAAGAGTGTAACATGGCAATTGGGATGAGTGAGCTCAAAAAGGGCTTGAAAATTGAATTGGGGGGTGTGCCTTATAGGATCGTAGAATACCAGCATGTCAAGCCCGGCAAGGGTGCGGCTTTTGTGCGCGCGAAAATCAAGTCGTTTTTAGATGGCAAGGTGATTGAAAAGACTTTCCATGCGGGGGATAAGTGCGAAGAGCCTAATCTGGTTGAAAAAACGATGCAATACCTTTATCATGATGGCGATACATACCAATTCATGGACATAGAGAGCTATGAGCAAATCGCTTTGAACGACTCTCAAGTGGGCGAGGCTTCTAAATGGATGCTGGACGGCATGCAAGTGCAGGTTTTATTGCATAATGACAAGGCGATTTCAGTGGATGTGCCGCAAGTTGTGGCTCTAAAGATTGTAGAAACGGCTCCTAATTTTAAGGGCGATACTTCTAGTGCGAGCAAAAAACCAGCGACTTTAGAAACCGGTGCGGTCGTGCAAGTGCCTTTCCATGTTTTAGAGGGTGAGGTGATTAAAGTCAATACGGAAACAGAAGAGTATCTTGAAAAGGTGAAGTGAGATTATTTTTTTTATTGGGTTAGCGTTTTTAGACACAGCCTTTTTGTCATAAGGGGTATTATCAGCCCCCTTATTTGGGCTTTGTTTAAAATGCGTGTGGAATCTGTGGTTAGAAATTATTTAAAATGGATTGACTTTTTTTATTGAGTGCCAATAAAAATATTCAAAGGCATTTTTTAAGATTAAATAAGAGATTGATATAAGAGATTGATTTAATCAAGCGGATAATCTCTTAAAAAAGCATTTTTTGGGGTTAGGGATTAAACGCAAAATATTCCCTTAAAAAAATGGGTTTTGTTATAAAGTTTAAAACGATAGCAACAAAGTAATCCTGTTTTTATTAAAAATTAAAGTTAATTGAGATTCAAATAAGGCTCTAGGCAACATTTGATGAGAGCGATGCCCCTATCCCCTTAAGAGTTTAAAATAAAGAAAATGAGTTTAAAATCAAATCTAAAACCATAAAACAAAATTAAAAACCCCATTTTTTAATCAAAACAAACCTACAGTGAGCGTTCTATATCATCAGCACTTAAAGGGGTGTTGGCTTTTAAAAATTTTGACGCCTTTTGGCCTAAAATTTCTTTATAAAATTTAGGGTGTAAGCCAAGGTTGGGGCGTAAGGCTTTGATATTATCGCTAGTCAATGCTTCGCCTTTTTGAATATCCTTAATGACAAATAAAGAGCGAGCGAAGAATCTTCGCTTTTCTAAAGTCTTTGGATTGATTCTTGGCTCTTCTTCGCCTAAGGCTAAAACGCTTTGCTTGATGGCTTCAACCATGCTTTTAAATTCGTTAAAATCCATGCTAAAAGCGCTGTCTGGGGTTTGTAAGGATTTGTTTAAAATGAAATGCTTTTCTATCATGCTCGCTCCTAAAGTGGTGGCTAAAATGGGGCAAAGAGAGCCAATCGTGTGATCGCTCAAGCCAAATTTAACGCCAAAGGTTTCGCCTAATTTAACCATGCTCAATAAGTTAGCGTCTTCTATTTTACTGGGATAAGCGCTCACGCATTTTAAAAGGGTGATGTCAAAATTATTCACGCCTTTGCACAAAGAAATAGCGTCTTGCAATTCAGTGCTTGTAGCGATACCGCTAGAAAGGATAATGGGTTTTTGTGTGCGAGCGGCTTTTTCAATCAAGTCTAAATCAACGATTTCAAAACTAGCGATTTTATACATGGGGCAATTCAAGCTCTCTAAAAGCTCTAAAGCTTGTGAACTAAAAGGCGAGCTAAAAATGCCTAAATCAAGCTTTCTAGCCAACTCAAACAATTCCGCATGCCATTCTAGGGGGGTAGAAGCCTTTTGATACAATTCATACAGATTTTCTTTATCCCATAAAGTGCCTTGAATGATGAAAGGATTTTCTTTAGAATCTAAAGTCATGCAGCTTGGCGTGTAGGTTTGGAGCTTGACAAAATCCGCGCCGCTTTCCTTAATGGCATGAAGGCTTTCTTTGGCGAGATTTAAATCTTGGTTATGATTAGCGCTCAATTCAGCGACAATTTTAGGGCGTTGCAACATTTCTTATTTTTCCTTAATCAAAACTTCTTTTTCTAGGCGATAGACTTGAGAGCAAGTGAAGGCTAAATGCTCATCATGCGTGGCTAAAACTAACGCCCCTTCGTTTTCTGTAATGTAATTTTGCAGCATGCTGATGACTTGATTAGCGCTAATGGTGTCTAAATTCCCGGTGGGTTCATCAGCGATAATGATTTGGGGTTTTTTAGAAAGCACTCTGGCGATGCTTAAGCGTTGTTGCTGGCCGCCGCTCAATTCACCCACGCCTTGTTTTAGGGTGTGGGCTATGCCTAATTGTTCTAAAAGGGAATGATTTATTTCTTGCTTGGCTAGGATTGAAGCGACTTGCAAGTTTTCTAAAGCGCTAAAACCCTTAAAAAGGTAATGCGATTGAAAAACGATGCCCACTTTTAAGCGCCGTAATTCCAAAAGCTTTTTGGAATTTAAAGCATAAATATCTTGGTGTTCTAACAAACTAACTGTTCCGCTATCCGGTTTTAGCATGGTGGCTAGATGGCTTAAAAGCGTGCTTTTACCGCTCCCGCTCACGCCTAAAATCGCTAGGCTTTCTTTGGGTTTAATGCGCAAATTCACGCCATTATAAAGAGGCTTTTCAAAAGCATGAGAAATATTAACGGCTTTAATCATGATCGTTTCCTAAAAAGAATATCGCCTAATAAACTAGGGCTTAAGATGTAAGAAGTTGAAAAATTCGCGCTGTGCAAGATGGTTTTATCATAACGCCTTGCATAGTATTTTAAGAGCGTTCTTTGTAAGGTGGGTTCAATGCTTGGGCTAAACCATGCGTTATTGCTCATCACGATAAAAATTTTTGAAGGGCTGTTTGAATAAGCGGCTTTGGAAGTGCCTTCATAGCAAATCAGGGGGCGAAAAGTAAAATCGTCTAATGTAAAATCGCTGAAATGAGGAGCGTTGCGGTATAAATAAGCGCTCTCGCCAAAAAAGAGTTTTTCAAGGGGTTTTTGAAGAAACTTGGGTAAAGGCATTATCTCGCCAAAGGGGGCTAAGATCACTTTATCAGCGATCTGAACGCCCTCTTTAGAAAATAAAAACGAGCTGTTATAAAGGCTATAGCCTTGGGTGCGCAATGTCCCTATTAAAATAGCAATATCATCGCTCAAATATTCTAGCTTCGCTTTAAAGGGGGAGTTCTCTAAAGCGATGGGGTAGGCGGTTTCTGGAAAAACAATCAAGGTTTTTTGCTTATTTTGAGCGAGCTTGATTTCTTTAAGAATGTTGTTTTCAATATTGTTAAGGTAGTTTGAGTCAAATTTCAAATCCTGGGGCGTTTTTGTAGAGACTAATTCAATATTTCCAACCTTTTTTAAATCGCTTGTTTTGAAACCATTAAAATCCAACGCGCCCAGTAACAATAAAACCGCTATGATCCTGTATTTTTTAAATTGTTTAGCGCTCAAAAAAATGCAAGCCAAAAAAACAAGCCCTAGCGATAATTTATCCACCCTAAACACGCTATAAGAAAAAAAGCTATCCGGGACTAACCAATCAAATCCAAAGGGGTGGATAAAACTAGAGCCTAAAAAACACAAAAGCCTGAAGTAGGGGTTTTCAAAATAGAGCAACAAATAAAATAAAACCCCATAAACTAACGCTATTAAAACAATGATTAAGGGCAATAAATAAGTGAAATCCGAGTAGCGAAAGCTTAAAGCGCACCAATAAAACAATAACGCTCCCACAAAAAACCCCAAAGCAAAAGCACTGTTTTTTGGGGTTTTTAAAAACGCTAGCATGCTTAAAGGGGCTAATAGGCTTGTGAGTATGATAGGAATATAGGGGTTTTCAACCGTATAAGCGTCTAAAACAGCGTTCGCATACACGCTTGAAACAAACGCGCACGCCAATAAAAAAGCGTTTTGATTGAATAAAATAAGACGCATGGCTAAATTTTGAAACCTTGAGATTGTTTTAGTGTATTATAGCTATATTTTAATTTAAGAATTTTAGATTGATTTTTTTAAGGGTAGTTTTTTTTAAGTTGTGTTATTATTTTCGAATTTCAAGTCTAAAGAGTGTGAATTGGCATGATTTAAGAGTAATGGGTGTTTTTGAACGCTTACTATCTTTATGCTTTATGCGAGATATATGAGAGAAAGGTTTGGGTTTAGGGTTTGAACTATATTGATTTGGCGTTACTTGTGGTGGTGGTAGCCTTTGGGATTAGGGGGTTTTATCATGGCTTCGTGAGTGAAGTGGCGGGGACTTTAGGGATTGTGCTTGGCGTGTATTTAGCGTCTCGCTATTCTGTGGCTGTTGGGAATTTATTTTCAGAGCATTTGTATGATTTAAGAAATGAAACCATGACGAATCTCATCGGTTTTTTATTGGTGTTAGCGTCTATTTGGGTGTTTTTTTTAGCTTTTGGAGTGTTGCTAGGCAAGGTGTTAGTCTTTAGCGGGTTAGGCATTATAGACAAAGCGTTAGGGTTTATTTTTTCATGCTTAAAGACTTTTTTAGTGCTTTCTTTTATCCTTTATGTGCTCTCTAAAATGGAAGTAATGAAAGACGCTAACGCCTATTTGCAAGAAAAAAGCGCTTTTTTTTCTACCATGAAAAGCATCGCCAGTAAGATCATGCGCCTTGATGGCGTCAAACATGTGGAGCAAAACCTTAAAGGCAACCTTGAAGAAATGAGCGATGAAGTCAAAAACAAAGAATCTTTTAATAAAAATAAAGAGTCTTTTAATAAAACGATGGATAAGGGCGTGGAATCTCTAAAAGAAAAGGCTAAAGATTTGCCTAAAAACATGTTAGATCCAAAAGCTAACCAAACCCCACCAAACCCCACCCCATCTAATAAAGAACCCCTATAAAGGCATCACATGTTTTCTAACCAATACATCCAACAACGCATCCATAAAGCCAATAGCTTGAGAGAAGAAGGGAAAAACCCTTATAAAAATGGCTTGAAACGAAGCCTCACCAACGCCGCTTTTTTAGAAAAATACGCTTATGTTAAGGGTTTAGAAGAGCCTAAAGACAAAGAAAAATGCGAAAGTATTGTAGGGAGGGTCAAGCTTTTGCGTTTAATGGGTAAGGCATGTTTTATTAAAGTTGAAGATGAAAGCACGATTTTGCAAGCTTATGTTTCGCAAAATGAATTGAATGATGAGTTTAAAAGCTTGAAAAAGCATTTAGAAGTGGGCGATATTGTGTTGGTGAAAGGCTTCCCTTTTGCTACCAAAACCGGTGAATTAAGCATTCATGCCCTAGAATTTCATATTTTAAGCAAAACTATTGTGCCTTTACCTGAAAAGTTTCATGGATTAAGCGATATAGAATTGCGTTACCGCCAGCGCTACTTGGATTTGATCGTCAATCCTAGCGTTAAAGATGTGTTTAAAAAGCGCAGTTTGATTGTCTCTAGCGTGCGGAAATTCTTTGAAATGGAAGGGTTTTTGGAAGTGGAAACCCCTATGATGCACCCCATTCCTGGCGGGGCGAACGCAAGGCCTTTTATCACTTATCATAACGCTTTAGAAGTTGAAAGGTATTTGAGAATCGCTCCAGAATTATACCTTAAACGCTTGATTGTGGGGGGTTTTGAAGCGGTGTTTGAAATCAATCGTAATTTCAGGAATGAGGGCATGGATCACAGCCATAACCCCGAATTTACGATGATTGAATTTTATTGGGCGTATCACACTTATGAAGATTTGATTGAACTCAGTAAGAGGCTATTTGACTACTTGCTAAAGACTTTAAATTTAGATTCAAAAATCATCTATAACGATATGGAAGTGGATTTCAACCAAACGAGCGTGATTTCCTATTTGGACGCTTTAGAAACAATAGGGGGCATCAGTAAGGATATTTTAGAAAAAGAAGACAGGCTTTTGGCTTATTTGTTAGAGCGAGGCGTTAAAGTAGAGCCCAATCTCACTTATGGCAAGTTACTCGCTGAAGCGTTTGATCATTTTGTAGAGCACCAACTCATTAACCCCACTTTTGTAACCCAATACCCTATTGAGATTAGCCCTTTAGCCAGACGCAACGATAGTAACCCTAATATTGCTGACAGGTTTGAATTGTTTATTGCAGGTAAAGAAATCGCTAATGGCTTTAGCGAGTTGAATGATCCTTTGGATCAATTAGAACGCTTTAAAAATCAAGTGGCTGAGAAAGAAAAAGGCGATGAAGAAGCCCAATACATGGATGAAGATTATGTGTGGGCCCTAGCCCATGGAATGCCCCCCACTGCAGGGCAAGGCATAGGCATTGACAGGTTAGTGATGTTACTCACTGGGGCTAAAAGCATTAAAGATGTGATTTTATTCCCAGCGATGCGTCCTGTTAAAAACGATTTTAATATTGAGAGTGGAGAATAATGGCGTATTTTTTAGAACAAACGGATAGTGAAATTTTTGAATTGATCTTTGAAGAATATAAGCGGCAAAATGAGCATTTAGAAATGATAGCGAGCGAGAATTACACTTTTCCTAGTGTTATGGAAGCTATGGGGAGCATTTTAACCAACAAATACGCTGAAGGATATCCTAACAAGCGCTATTATGGAGGCTGTGAAGTGGTGGATAAAATAGAAAGCCTAGCCATAGAAAGGGCTAAAAAGCTTTTTAATTGCCAGTTCGCTAACGTGCAAGCGCATTCAGGCTCACAAGCTAATAACGCTGTCTATCACGCTCTTTTAAAGCCTTATGACAAGATTTTAGGCATGGATTTAAGCTGTGGAGGGCATTTAACGCATGGCGCTAAAGTGAGTTTAACCGGCAAGCATTATCAGAGCTTTTCTTATGGCGTGAATTTGGATGGCTATATTGATTATGAAGAAGCGCTAAAAATCGCTCAGAGCGTTAAGCCAGAAATCATTGTGTGCGGGTTTTCAGCTTATCCAAGGGAGATTGATTTTAAGAAATTTAGAGAAATCGCTGATGCAGTGGGAGCGTTACTACTAGGCGATATAGCCCATGTGGCAGGGCTTGTGGTCGCTGATGAGCATGCCCATCCTTTCCCGCATTGCCATGTGGTTTCAAGCACCACTCATAAGACTTTAAGAGGGCCTAGAGGGGGGCTTATTTTAACTAATGATGAAGAGATAGCGGCCAAGATTGACAAAGCGATTTTTCCAGGGACTCAAGGCGGGCCTTTGATGCATGCAATTGCTGCTAAAGCGGTGGGGTTTAAAGAGAATCTAAAACCAGAATTTAAAGCTTATGCAAAATTAGTGAAATCTAACATGCAAGTTCTCGCTAAAGCGTTAAAAGAAAAAAACCATAAGTTGGTGAGCGGTGGCACTTCTAACCATTTGCTTTTAATGGATTTCTTAGATAAGCCTTATAGCGGGAAAGACGCTGATATTGCATTAGGGAATGCCGGAATCACCGTGAATAAAAACACCATTCCTGGCGAAACGCGCAGCCCTTTTGTAACGAGCGGGATAAGGATTGGCTCAGCGGCATTGAGCGCAAGGGGCATGGGAGCTAAGGAATTTGAAATCATAGGGAATAAAATATCGGATATTTTGAATGATATTAATAATGTTAGTTTGCAATTGCATGTGAAAGAAGAATTGAAAGCCATGGCCAGTCAATTCCCTGTGTACCACCAACCCATTTTTTAAGGGAGTCAAGATGACAGAAATGGAATTAAAGCTCATTAAGATAGACACAAGCCATTATTTTGAAAAAAAACCAGGCTTGGGGGAGAGGGTGGATTATGCGGGGCGTTGCTTCTATAATAAATTCCAAAGAGTGAATGCCATGCTCACAAGCTCGCTCATTCAAAAGCATTTGAAAAAGGAAATAGAAATCGCGCACAACCTCATCTTGCGTAACGATAAGGTGGAAAATATTGTGTTTGATTATAATGGGAGGAACCCGGAGCGTTTTTATCATAAGGCGCAGTTATTGCTTCGTGAGGAAGGTTTTATGAATTTTACCGCTTATAACACGAAGACACCAGGGCATTTGCATTTGTACGTGCATAAGGGGCATACGGAATTAGGCGAGGGTGAAAGGTTGGTTAAAACTTTGTCTATGAAATTAGCACAAGGGTTGCCTAAAGAATGGAGAGTCTTCCCTAGCAATGAATGGCCTAAGGAATTTAATATTTTAGCTTTACCTTATGAAGTATTTGCAAAAGAGCGAGGGAGCTCTTGGGCGAAGCATTTATAACAATTTTTGAAAGGATTTTTGATGTCAGAAAAAGAAAGACTGAATGAAGTGATCTTAGAAGAAGAAAATAATGGGGGTGGCACTAAAAAGGTGTTTTTGATCGTGGCTATAGCCATTATCATTTTAGCGGTGCTTTTAATGGTGTTTTGGAAAAGCACGAGAGTCGCTCCTAAAGAGACTTTTTTACAAACCGATAGCGGCATGCAAAAAATAGGCAACACTAAAGACGAGAAAAAAGACGATGCGTTTGAAAGTTTGAGTTTGGATCCTTCCAAACAAGAAAGCGATCTGGACAAAGTGGCGGATAATGTTAAAAAGCAAGAGAATGATGCGTTTAAAATGCCCATTCAAACCGATCAAACTCAAACGGAGATGAAAACAACAGAAGAAACGCAAGAAGCTAAAAAAGAATTAAAAGCTGTTGAACACACTCCCATGAGTGCTCAAAAAGAATCTCAGGCTGTGGCTAAAAAAGAAACCCCCCATAAAAAGCCTAAAGTAACCCCTAAAGATAAGGAAGCTCATAAAGATAAAGATAAGCATGCGGCTAAAGAGCCAAAAGCCAAAAAAGAAGCTCATAAAGAAGTTTCTAAAAAAGCCAATTCTAAAACCAATCTGACTAAAGGGCATTATTTGCAAGTGGGGGTTTTTGCGCACACGCCTAACAAAGCGTTTTTGCAAGCGTTTAACCAATTCCCCCATAAGATTGAAGATAGGGGAGCGACGAAGCGCTATCTCATAGGCCCATATAAGAGCAAGCAAGAAGCCTTAATGCATGCTGATGAAGTCAGCAAAAAGATGACTAAACCGGTTGTCATAGAAGCACGCTAGGGGTTTGGGCTAAAAATTCTTATTTTTTTCTTGGGCGTTTTTAGTGGATCGCCCAAGCTCTAAAACGATGGGGTAGCTTTACTCCATCGGCTCGGATAATTTTAACAGACAATGAAGATAAACAGATTTTTTTGATCAATTTATTATATTAATGATATTAACCATATGTCTAATGATGAAAAAGTAATTTACTTATTTACTGTTATATGTGGGTGTTTAATTTTATTGTGGTGACAGTATTGATTATTTCAATATTGTTATTCACAAAATACAGTAAATAAGAAATAACGATGAAGTCTAAACACATAAGTAGAGTATATACTCTACTTATGATAATTTTTTTATTTATTGATTACTTCTTTTATTTTTTTACTACTTCTTGAGTTTCTTTTTGAATCCAATTTTTCCAATAAATAGTAGCATCTCATACCTATTTGGTCTTTGAGGAATTCAGATAATTCTTGCGTTTGAATTCAGCCTTAAAGAGCATTCATTCGTTAAAAGTATTTGTTTGTTGTTTGAAAACTACGGAGCGTTTAAATTTTGTAAAATTATTGCTTGCTGTTTGATAACCCATAACCCTCCAAAGAAGAGAGCGGTTTGAAACTAGCTTTATGGGTGCGATGGTGGGGCTAGGAGCAAGAGAGTAGGTGTGCTCACGCTTCTTTAGTCTCACGCTTATTGGGTGGCGAAATCCTTAAAAAAGGTGTTGATTAGCCATTCTCGCATTTCATCATTCCTTGCTATCAAGGCCTTTTTGTTAAAACCTTTTGCATTAAAGCGCCTATTAAAAGGGATCTCACTATTCTTGTAGATTTCATCTTTTCCATACAGATCCTTATCGCGTGCTTGGGAGTTGAGTGATCCCTCTAGGGAGATGAGATTGCCGTATGTGTGAATGTAATCTTCAAGATCTTTTTTGCCTTCAAAACCAAGTTTTTGGATCTCAATTTCATTGTCCAATTCTAATAAATTTTCGGGGATGATGTGCTCTTGTTGTTGGGAGAATTGCTTCTCAGGGATTAATTTTTTGAGATCGGCAAGACCCATCTCCTGGCAGTTCTTTTCAAAGAAGACATAGTGGAAGCATGATGATTTGAATGCGTTCTTTACAAGCTCCAAAGAAGCCGACTTTATCTTTATATCATTTCTGCATTGGGCGATCATCGCGCTTTTCAATCCCTCTTTGCCCTTTTGAAGATACTCATTAATCAGGTTGTAGGCATTTGCTCTCATATTTCTACCAACTTGGAAAAGCAAAATATCGGTTTTGGCAAAGAGTTTCATCGTTTCATCGTCTAGCTCGTTGTTGATTTTCAGGCGGATGAGAGAATTGAAAAAAAGCGGGTTGATCGTGTTGATGAGCATGGCCTTAAAGGTGGTTGGGTTGGTGTCAATCTCGCTCAATAGATCAAGGAAAGCCTGATAGAAGTTTTTCAAATCGCTGACATAGGATTGGATGAAACTTTTCAATTTGCTTTCGCTTTTTTTGATTCCTTTTAGTTCATCCTTGAGTTGTTCGTAGGTGTTGTCTGTGCTTGCTTCGTAGTGTCCTAAAAAATCGATCCCATCAAATCTTTGGCTCCCTGCGTGGTAGCGGAAGATGTTGCCTTCATCAAGATTAGAGGTGTGGTTACTCTTTTTGATCTTGGCAAAGATCTTAAAAATTTCTCCAAAATGATCGCTGATGAACTGGTCTAACCCCATTTTCCCATCGCAAAAAGTGTTGGAATAATAGATGAGGAGGGATTTTAGTTTGTCTAGCAAGAGGAGAGGCACGCCTCTGTCATTCACGCTCTGAAAGGTTCTGATAGCTCTTCCAGGATCGGGCTCTTCAAACCGCATCAAAACCATTCCCAACAGCGTCTCAAAACGCTCATTCACTTCTTCTTTATTCAATTTGCTGACCTTGTCCAAGATGGCCTTCAAAACCTCAAAGAGATTTTGCTTGCCCTCGGTGTCTGCATCTTTTTCACAATGGCTGATATTTCCCTTTTCTGCCGCTTCCAAGAGCGCTTTGAAGAAGCTCTGGTTTTGAGGGGCGACTTCTAATTTTAATTCCCCCTTTTGGTATAGATATTTTCTTGTCTCTTGCTTGTCTTTCTCATTTTGCTCGTTCGCCAAGACATGCAAGAGCATGAAGATGGTGGTCGTTCGTTGCTGGCCGTCAATGATGTCATACAATTTTTTGTTGCCTTCATTCTTAGCGACAACCATGGTGCCTATAAAATGCCCCTGACCTTTTTTGTTGTATTCTATCGCTTCTTCTAAATCTTCCCACAGATCCATAAAATTCTTGTCCTTCCAGGCGTAATCCCTCTGATAGTTGGGGATACTGTATCCTTTTCGCTTGAAAGATTTCTTTTATAGTGGTTTTCATTCACTCCTCCATTGTTGCATGCCCAAATTTATACCATAAATACCATAAGAATGGCTTGAAATTCCACTCTATCAAGGCGTTCTATTAGCCACTCGGGGCGTTTTATTAGCTATAATGGTTTAAAAAAGACATAATCCTTAAAAAGAGTTTGAACATGTTAGAAAAATTGATTGAAAGAGTGTTGTTTGCCACTCGTTGGTTGCTAGCCCCTTTATGCATTGCCATGTCGTTAGTGCTGGTGGTTTTAGGCTATGTGTTCATGAAAGAGTTGTGGCACATGCTAAGCCACCTAGACACGATCAGCGAAACGGATTTGGTTTTATCAGCCTTAGGATTAGTGGATTTGTTGTTTATGGCCGGGCTTGTTTTAATGGTGTTGCTCGCCAGTTATGAAAGCTTTGTTTTTAAATTAGACAAGGTGGATGCTAGTGAAATCACTTGGCTAAAGCACACGGATTTTAACGCTTTAAAATTAAAGGTTTCGCTCTCCATTGTAGCGATTTCGGCGATTTTTTTGCTCAAACGCTACATGAGTTTAGAAGATGTTTTATCCAGCATTCCTAAGGATGTGCCCCTATCGCATAACCCCATTTTTTGGCAAGTGGTGATCCATTTGGTGTTTGTGTGTTCAGCGCTTTTAGCCGCCGTTACTAATAATATCGCTTTTTCGCAAAATAATAAAGGGCATTAAAAGTTTTAAAGCTCTCTTTCAGGAAGGACTTTAGACCATTCTTTAATCAAGCGTAAAAAGAAGGACGCATCAGGCGAAGTTTTTTCATGGATTAAAATCCCTTCTTCTACCGCTTCCCAAATAACCCTATGCCGATACACCACCAAATGCCATGATTGTTGGGCATGATCTTTAAGCGACAAACGCACCCTTTTAGCAAAAGACGGGTTGTCAAACAAGACCGCGCTTTCAGTGTTGATGTATGCAGAGCGCGGATCAATATTGAAACTCCCTAGAAGCGTCAAATTGTCATCAAAAACAATCGTCTTGCCGTGTAAGGAATGCTTGGTGCTAAAGCGCCCTTTAATCTGGCGGTTGAAAAAATCGTTTCGTATTTCATAAACATTCGCGCCCATTCGCACTAATTGGTTGCGATACCTTTCCCACGCCCCATAGACCACTATCGCATCAGTAGATGAAAGGGAATTGGTAAGAATATTCAATTCAATCCCCTTAGAAATTTGATTTTTAAAGATTTTCATCATCTTTTTGCCTGGAATAAAATACGATGAAGCGATAAAAACGGAGTCTTTAGCGTTTTTAAGGGCTTTCTCAAAAGCGATTTTGATAGGCGAATACAAGGGCGTGTCAATTTTTTTGGGCGAATCAGCTAAAAAAATGGCATTCCCATAATAAATAGGGTATTGGTATTTTTGGAAGCGTTCTATAAAATCATTGACTTTTTTTTCAAACTGGTTTTTGTCTTCAGCGCTGATAGGGATTTTTTCATGGAGTTTAGCGATTTCTTTAGCGTTATTTTTGAGTCTTTTATGGGTCCTTAGTAATGAAACAGGGATAGAGCGGTGGAATCTCCAATAGCGTTCAAAACTTTCTTTGGCTTTTGAAGCAACCCCCCCAAAAAACAAAGCGTCTAAATCTAAAAAATTCGTGTCTAAATCGTTATCAAAATAATTATCCCCAATATTGCGCCCCCCTATAATGACAGCGAAATTATCCACGATGAAAAGCTTGTTGTGCATGCGTTTTTTAATGCGCTCATAATCCGCAAGCATTTCAAAATAACGCAAGCCTTTATTGCGGATATAGTAGGGGTTAAAAATTTTCACTTCAATGTTTTTATGGAAATTTAAGAGCATAATATCTGAAAAATCCGAATCCAACCCGTTATCGTCTAAAAGGATGCGCACTTTTACCCCACGATTGGCCGCATTTAAAAGTTCTTTAGCGATCACTTGAGAGGAAAGATCGTTCTTATAGATATAAGTTTGCATGTCAATGCTTTTTTGGCTCATTCTAATGAGTCCCACTCTATGCAACAAAGCGTCAAAGCCGTCTTCTAAAAGAATGGCCGTGCTATGGTTAGGGTTTTCTTTTAATTTTTCAGCATACAAGCTCCCAATGGTGGTAGTGTAGGGATCATAAGAGATAGGGGGGCTTGAAATGGGAGTCTTATAGACTAACCCAAAGCACCCATTGAAAAAAAAGACGCTTAAAAGGACTAAAAGAATTTTCAAAAACGACCCACTAAAAAGAAATTAGCGGCTTTTACCCACTTTCAACATCCTATTACGCAAAGTAGCGATACTGCTTTGCAAGGGTAATTCTTTAGGGCAAGTGTCATGGCAAGCGATCAAGCTCATGCACCCAAAAACGCCATCATCATCGCCGACTAATTCATAAAAATCATCATCGCTTCTTTCATCGTGGCTGTCAATCATAAAACGCATGGCTCTGTTCATGCCAGCAGCTCCAATGAAATTAGGGCGCATGAGTTTAGTCCCGCAAGAAGCGATACAGCACCCGCATTCAATACACCTGTCTAGTTCAAAAACTTCTTGGGCTTCATCAGGTTCAATCCTTTTTTCCGGCTTAGTAATATCCACTTCTTCTTTAGAATGCGCCCAGCTCTCCACCCTTTTAGTCATATCGCCAAACCAATCGCCTGTATTCACGCTCAAATCTTTAATGAGCGTAAAACTGGGCATGGGCATAAGCGTGATCACCCCGCTTTCAAAGCTAGAAGTTAGGGTCTTACAAGCCAATCTCGGTCTCCCATTAACCATCATCGCGCAAGATCCACAAATCCCAGCGCGGCACACAAAATCAAAGCTCAAATCCGGATCTTGATGCTCTCTAATAAGGTTTAAAGCGATAAAGAGCGTCATGGATGGGGTTTCTTTCAATTGATACTCTTTAAAATGCGGCTTACTCACCGCACTTTGAGGGTCAAATTTTAGCACTCTAATTACAATCGTTCGTTCATTATCACTCATGGTGTTCTCCTTTTAGGTTAGCGTTGTGTTTGTCTAATAAATCATGGACATTGAAAGAATACAAATGTTCCCCCCTAGCCCTCACTTCCTCATCTTCTAAACGCATGTTCCTAGCCTTGTATTTTTCTTGCAATTCAAAAGGCATGAGCGCATGTTGGACTTCTATTCTGTCTTTCCCGAGCTTTTCTAATTCTAAAATCGTTTTCAAAATCTCAGCATCGCGCTCTTCTTTTTTGGGGTGGGGAATGAAATTGCCCTTTTTGCCATAGCCCCTAAAATCAGGGCTGATTTCCATTTTCATCACATCTAATTCTTCGTATTCAATCGTGGGCATGTCTTGCTCAGCGCTAGGCCAGCTTGCTAAAGTCCGATTAAGCCATTTTTCATCGTCTCTTTTAGGGTAGTCAATCCTAGTGTGAGCCCCTCTGCTTTCAGTGCGCAGTAGTGCTCCTTGAGTGATGCAAAGCGCGAGTTTGAGCATTTTTTTGGTGCGGTAAGCGTCTTCTAATTCAGGGTTATTGTGCAAAACCTTGTTTTTCACGCAAATGTTTTTGGAGCGTGCATAAAGCTCTTGCAATTCTTTAAGGGCTTCTTCTAGCCTTTTGCCTTCTCTAAAAACGCCCACTTTTTCATCCATGACTTCTTTCATGCGTTCTCTGATTTCATACACATCTTCCTTGCCTTCATTGTGCAATAAAAAATGCATATAATCTTGGCTTTCTTTAATGAAAGCTTCAACTTTTTGCGTGTTGATTTCAATTTGCGCTTCTAAACAATGCGAAGCGAAATAATCCCCTATGATCATGCCAGCGACCACCGCTTCACTCACGGAATTACCCCCCAAGCGGTTAAACCCATGCAAATCCCAGCATGCCGCTTCACCCGCACAAAACAAGCCTTTTAAATGGGTTTCGCCTTTAGGGTTTGTCCTAACCCCACCCATAGAATAGTGTTGCATGGGTTTTATGGGGATCCAGCCTTTTTGCTTAGCCATCGCTTGCCCATATTCAGGCTCATTTGCGGGCATTCCTTGCATGTTGTCTTTGGTTTGCTCTTCGCTATCAGCCGGATCAATGCCCGCAAAAGTCATGGCAATATCGCGCACATCTCTTAAGTTTTTTTCCACATGGTTACGCCCTAAAATAGCAATATCCAACCACACATGATCCCCATAGGGCGATTTAGCTCCATAGCCTTTTTGGATATGCTCTAAAATCCGCCTTGAGACCACATCTCTACTCGCAAGCTCTTTTTTCTCCGGCTCATAAGCGGGCATGAAGCGTCTGCCAAACTTGTCTCTTAAAACCCCGCCATCGCCCCTACAACCTTCAGTCATTAAAATCCCGCTTGGCACTAAAGCGGTAGGGTGGAATTGCACCGCTTCCATGTTGCCTAATTTAGCCACGCCGGTTTCTAAAGCACTCGCCGCCCCGGCTCCATCGCAAATCACGGCGTTAGTGGTGTGTTTATACACGCGCCCATAACCTCCGGTAGCTAAAAGCGTGCCTTTAGAAACATACGCTGAAATTTCGCCTGTGATCAGATCCCTTACCACCGCCCCGTAACATTTATTATCATGATGGATGAAAGCGAGCATGTCCTTTCTGTCTTGAATATCCACTTTATGGTGTAAGGCTTCATTAGCGACCGCATAAAGCATGGTATGCCCTGTAGCATCAGCCGTAAAACATGTGCGCCATTTTTTAGTGCCGCCAAAATCACGGCTTAGAATATAACCATGCCTGTCGTCTCTTTCGGTAATGGTAACATGCTCACCATTGACGACCGCAGGCCTATCGCCCTTTTTAATCCTAGTCCAAGGCACCCCCCAACTGGCCAATTCCCTAATGGCTTTAGGAGCAGTGGTTACAAACATTCTAGCCACTTGCTGATCGCACCCCCAATCGCTCCCCTTAACCGTGTCTAAAAAGTGCAAATCTTCATTATCGCCCTCGCTTTTTTTAGCGTTCGCAAGGCTCGCTTGCATGCCTCCTTGAGCGGCTGCAGAGTGCGAACGCCTGACAGGCACTAGGCTTAAAACGATGGTGTTTAAACCCTTTTGTTTGCATGCGATACTAGCCCTTAACCCGGCCAACCCGCCTCCAATAATTAGCGCATCACAATATGTTATTTTCATTTTCTACCCTTATTCTTTGTGGAATTTTCCATCAGCTTCTATGGCTTCTTGCATGGTTTTAATGCCATTATCCTTATTTTCTAAACCTTTTTTAATGTAAGCCCCATAGGTGCAAAGCCCTAAAACAATAAAAAACACGCTCATCGCCCATTTGACTTTTCTCAAGCCTTGAATGCTCACATCCTTAAACCACCCCCATTTGATCGCTAAACGATACAACCCAATAGAGCCATGCAATTCTACGGCAAACAATAAGAAAATATACAAAAGCCAAAAGTTTTGCGTTACAAAACGATAGCTTGAACCATGAGGCCCAATACTTTCAGGCTCTGTGAGCATGACAAACAAGTGGATACTCGCTAAGAAAAACATCGCAAACCCGGTTAAGGCTTGAATAAACCACAAACTCGTATCGCCATGCTTCATCAAATGCTTGTGGGTTTTAAAAACCTTGTATTGCCTGTAATTGATAGGGAATTTTCTCAACGCCAAAAAAGCATGCGCGACTAAAATAAGAATAACTCCTGCTGCAACCACGCTCACAATAGCCGGCTCGCCTGCTTTTAAAAACAAGCTCCCTTCAAAAAATTTCGCCACTTTATACATGGCTTCATCGCTAATCAAGATGCTTGAGACCAAAAACATGTGCGCTATCATAAAGAGCGCTAAAATCAAGCCCGTAGCACTCTGTAAAAAATCCAGCTTAGCGTAAATACCGCTCTTTTTAAGCCCTTTGCTAGCGCCATAATAACCCTCTATAATCTCTTCTTGTTGCATAAAAACTGCTCCTAAAAACTCAAAATTAACCTAAAATCGCTTGACGCAGAAACACTGCCTTAATTCTACTACATTTGAAATAATTTTTCTTATAAACAAAACCTAAATTGAGAAAAAATTCAATTCAAGGGGGCTATTGTTTAAAATTTACATTTTTTGAATGCTATTAGGTATAATAAGGGATAGACCACCTATAAAATAAGGATCATTCAATGACAAAAATTGCCATGGCTAATTTTAAATCCGCTATACCTATTTTTAAAAGCCATGCGTATTTAAAAGAATTAGAAAAAACTTTAAAACCGCAGCATTTTGATAGGGTGTTTGTATTCCCTGATTTTTTGGGGTTATTGCCTAATTCGTTTTTGCATTTCACTTTAGGAGCACAAAACGCTTACCCTAGAGATTGTGGGGCTTTTACCGGTGAAATCACTTCACAGCATTTAGAAGAACTGAAAATCAACACGCTTTTAATAGGGCATAGCGAGAGGCGATTGCTTTTAAAGGAAAGCCCTAGCTTTTTGAAAGAAAAGTTTGATTTTTTTAAAAGTAAAAATTTTAAAATTGTCTATTGTATTGGCGAAGATTTAAAAACCAGAGAAAAGGGTTTAGTGGCTGTAAAGGAATTTTTAAATGAGCAATTAGAAAATATTGATCTTAATTATTCCAATTTAATTGTAGCGTATGAGCCTATTTGGGCGATTGGCACCAAAAAAAGCGCTTCTTTAGAAGATATTTATCTCACGCATGGTTTTTTAAAACAAATCTTAAATCAAAAAACGCCCTTATTGTATGGGGGGAGCGTGAATGTGCAAAACGCTAAAGAAATTTTAGGGATTGATAGCGTGGATGGCTTATTGATCGGGAGCGCGTCTTTGGAATTAGAAAATTTTAAAACAATCATTTCATTTTTATAAAGGAAAATCATGGGATTTTTAAAAGGTAAAAAAGGGCTTATTGTGGGGGTGGCAAACAATAAATCCATCGCTTATGGGATCGCTCAATCTTGCTTCAATCAAGGGGCTACTTTGGCTTTCACTTATTTGAATGAGAGCTTAGAAAAGCGCGTGAGGCCTATCGCGCAGGAATTGAATAGCCCCTATGTGTATGAATTGGATGTGAGCAAAGAAGAGCATTTCAAGTCGCTATACAATAGCGTTAAAAAGGATTTAGGCTCATTGGATTTTATCGTTCATAGCGTGGCCTTTGCCCCTAAAGAGGCTTTAGAAGGGAGCTTGTTAGAAACTTCTAAAAGCGCGTTTAATACCGCTATGGAAATTTCTGTTTATTCTTTAATAGAGCTGACAAACACTCTAAAACCTTTATTAAATAACGGGGCGTCTGTTTTGACTTTAAGCTATTTGGGCAGCACCAAATACATGGCGCATTACAATGTGATGGGGTTGGCTAAAGCGGCTCTAGAGAGCGCGGTGCGTTATTTAGCGGTGGATTTAGGCAAACATAATATTAGAGTGAATGCCCTATCGGCTGGGCCTATCAGGACGCTCGCTTCTAGCGGGATCGCTGATTTTAGGATGATTTTAAAATGGAATGAAATCAACGCTCCTTTAAGGAAAAATGTGAGTTTAGAAGAAGTGGGCAATGCCGGGATGTATTTGCTTTCTAGCTTGTCTAGTGGCGTGAGTGGGGAAGTGCATTTTGTGGATGCCGGCTATCATGTGATGGGCATGGGGGCTGTGGAAGAAAAAGATAATAAGGCTACGCTGTCGTGGGATTTGCATAAAGAACAATAAGGGGTATTGATGAAGTTAAGCGAATTGTTAAGCACCTATTCTATTGAAACGGAATTTTCAAACGATTTTGAAGTGCATGCTTTAGCGGAATTGGATAAGGCCACGCCTAATGATATTAGCTATATTGATCAAGCACGCTACCTTAAACTTTTAAAAGATTCAAAAGCCGGGGCGGTGTTTATCCGTAAAAAAGAATCTTCTAAAGTGCCAAAACACATGCAAGCTTTAGTCGTGGATAACCCGCATCTAGCCTTTGCTAAAGCTTCGCATGCCTTTAAAATCCCTTTTTTTAAAAACCCAGAAAGCGTGAATGAGCCTAAACATTTTGAAAAAGTAACGATCATGCCTAATGTTACGATTGGAGAGGGCGTAGAAATTGGCGAAAACTCTTTGATTTATCCGGGCGTAGTGATCGCTGATGGAGTCAAAATCGGTAAAAATTGCGTTTTGTATCCTCGTGTGATTTTGTATCAAAACACGATTTTAGAAGACAACGTTACTATCCATGCAGGCAGTGTGATTGGAGGCGATGGCTTTGGTTATGCGCACACCGCTTTAGGAGAGCATGTCAAAATTGAGCATGTGGGGATTGTTAGGATTCAAAAAAATGTAGAAATTGGAGCTAACACGGCGATTGATAGGGCGGTGTTTGGCGAGACTTTGATTAAAGAGGGCGTTAAGATTGATAACCTGGTTCAAATCGGGCATAATTGCGTTTTAGGCGAGCACAGCATCGTCGTTTCTCAAGTGGGCTTGAGCGGCTCTACAACCACTGGCCGTAATGTGGTTTTTGGCGGGCAAGTGGGCATTGGGGGGCATTTGCATGTGGGCGAATTCACTCAAATTGGGGGTAAAAGCGCGGTGGGTAAAGACTTGCCCCCTAACACTAATTTTGCCGGAGCGATCCCTGCTATGGAAATCCATGAATGGCACCATTTTTTGGCTCATTTACGAACGAATTTCAGAAAACAGCAAAAAACGAGTTTGTTGCAAAAAGCTAAAGGGTTTTTTAAGTCTTAAAGAATGAAATGAGCTATAATAAGCCCATTTTGAATACGAATGATTATTAATAAGGACAATCAATGAAAGATAGTTTTCTTTTCACTTCTGAATCAGTAACCGAGGGACATCCTGATAAAATGGCTGATCAAATCAGCGATGCGGTTTTAGATTACATTATTGAGCGCGATCAAAAAGCCAAAGTCGCATGCGAGACTTTAGTTTCTAACGGGTTTTGCATGATCACTGGCGAGTTAAAAACTTCTGTTTATGCCCCTATGCAAGAGATTGCAAGAGAAGTGGTTAAGAAGATTGGTTATACAGACGCTCTTTATGGCTTTGATTATAGAAGCGCGGCGGTTTTAAATGGCGTTGGCGAGCAAAGCCCTGATATTAATCAAGGCGTGGATAGAGAAGATGGCGAGATTGGGGCAGGGGATCAAGGGCTTATGTTTGGTTATGCGTGCAAGGAGACTGAAACGCTCATGCCCTTACCCATTCATTTAGCGCACCAGCTCACTTTCGCTCTGGCTCAAAAAAGAAAAGACAACACTCTGCCTTTTTTAAGGCCTGATGGCAAGTCTCAAGTGAGCGTGCGTTATGAAAACAACAAGCCTGTAAGCATTGATACGATTGTCATTTCCACCCAACATTCCCCAGAAGTTTCGCAAAAACATTTAAAAGAAGCCGTGATTGAAGAGATCGTGTATAAGGTTTTACCCAAAGAATATTTGCATGACAATATCAAGTTTTTTGTCAATCCCACAGGAAAATTCGTTATCGGTGGACCGCAAGGCGATGCGGGCTTGACGGGCAGAAAAATCATCGTGGATACTTATGGGGGGAGTTGCCCGCATGGCGGGGGAGCGTTTAGCGGGAAAGACCCTAGCAAAGTGGATAGGAGCGCGGCTTATGCGGCCCGCTATGTGGCTAAAAATTTGGTAGCGAGTGGGGTTTGCGATAAAGCGACCGTGCAGCTTGCTTACGCGATTGGGGTTGTGGAGCCTGTGTCTATTTATGTGAACACGCATAACACGAGCAAGTATTCAAGCGCGGAGTTGGAAAAATGCGTGAAATCGGTTTTCAAACTCACGCCAAAAGGCATTATTGAAAGCTTGGATTTATTAAGACCCATTTATTCGCTCACTTCAGTTTATGGGCATTTTGGGCGCGAATTAGAGGCATTCACTTGGGAAAAAACCAACAAAGCTGAGGAGATTAAAGCGTTCTTTAAGCGTTAAAAAATATTTTAAGGGTAATATTTTAAAAAATTTTTGTATAATCAACAATTCACAAGGAGTTTAAATTGAAACAAAGAACGCTGTCTATTATTAAACCGGATGCGCTTAAGAAAAAAGTGGTAGGCAAGATCATTGATCGCTTTGAGAGTAACGGTTTGGAAGTCATTGCTATGAAACGCTTGCATTTGAGCGTTAAAGACGCTGAAAGCTTTTATGTGATCCACAGAGAGAGACCTTTTTTTAAAGATTTGATAGAATTTATGGTCAGTGGTCCGGTGGTGGTTATGGTTTTAGAGGGCGAAGATGCCGTGGCTAAAAACAGAGATCTTATGGGAGCGACTGATCCCAAACTCGCTCAAAAAGGCACTATCAGAGCGGATTTTGCTGAAAGCATTGACGCTAATGCGGTGCATGGGAGCGATAGCTTGGAAAACGCACACAATGAAATCGCTTTCTTTTTTGCCGCTAGAGAACTTTAAGGTTTAAGGGCGTTTTAAGTAAGCATGCAGTTTGAAATGCGTAAAATCGCTTTTAATGCGCCTAAAGCGTTTTCTTTAGAGCATGAGGGAGTGGTTTTAGAGGGCGAAGTTGTGCGAGTGGGGGCGAAATTGTTCCGCTTGAAAGCGCACCTTAAGGGTGAATTGATGCTTGTTTGCGATACAAGCGGTAAAGAGTTTAAAAAGAGCCTCGATGAGTCGTTGGTTTTGCATATTTCAGACGGGTTGTGGGATACGCAAAGCCAAAGTTTGGATTTTGATAATTTAGATGTTATTGAATCTTTCAATGGTTTTATTGATTTGAGCGAAATTTTACGCTCTGAAGTGGAGTCTATTAGATTAGACTACCATTATGCAGATTGAAATTAAGGAGAATTTATGGCAGTACCTGATAGAAGAGTGAGTAAGACAAGAGCAGCAAAAAGGCGCACGCATTATAGCGTTAAGTTGGCTAAGCCCATAAAAGCTAAAGATGGCACTTGGAAGCTTCCCCACCACATTAACAAATTTACTAAAGAATACTAATATAAAAGCTATCTTTGATGATAGAAAGTATTTTAAAAGATTGCAACGGATTGCAACAAGCCTTTTAAGGACGCATGATGAAAATTGTAATAGACTTAATGGGGGCTGACCATGGGGTTTTACCCATTATTGAGGGAGTCTCAAGGGCTTTAGAAAATAAGAGTTTTAGCACGGTTTTAGTGGGGGATAAAGACAAAGCGACCCCTTTTATTTCTAAAGAGTTAGCCAGCAAAGTGGAAATGATCCACACGCAAGATTATATTAAAATGGAAGAAGCCGCCACTGAGGTGATCAAGCGTAAGGAATCTTCCATTTACTTGGGTATGGATATTTTAAAAAATGGGGCTGACGCTTTGGTTTCAGCGGGGCATAGCGGGGCGACTATGGGTTTAGCAACCTTGCGTTTAGGGCGTATCAAAGGGGTTGAAAGGCCTGCCATTTGCACTTTAATGCCTAGCGTTGGCAAACGCCCTAGCGTGCTATTAGACGCAGGAGCGAACACGGATTGCAAGCCTGAATATTTGATTGATTTTGCTCTTATGGGGTATGAATACGCTAAAAGCGTGTTGCATTATGATAGCCCTAAGGTGGGTCTTTTGAGTAATGGTGAAGAAGATATTAAAGGGAACATGCTCGTTAAAGAAACGCATAAAATGCTGAAAGCTTACGACTTCTTTTATGGCAATGTGGAGGGGAGCGATATTTTCAAAGGGGTTGTGGATGTGGTGGTTTGCGATGGCTTTATGGGGAATGTGGTCTTAAAGACAACTGAAGGGGTCGCTAGTGCGATAGGCTCTATTTTTAAAGATGAAATTAAAAGCTCTTTTAAATCTAAAATGGGGGCTTTGATGCTTAAGAATGCGTTTGATATTTTAAAACAAAAAACCGATTACGCTGAATATGGGGGAGCGCCGCTTTTGGGCGTGAATAAAAGCGTGATCATTAGCCATGGCAAGAGCAACGCTAGAGCGATTGAATGTGCGATTTATCAGGCTATTAGTGCTGTTGAAAGTCAGGTTTGTTTGAGGATTACTCAAGCGTTTGAGAGCTTGAAGCCTAGCGTTTCTGTGCCTCAAAGTGATCAGCAAGACGCTTAAAGATGACTATGTTAAGGGGATTGAATGGAATTTTACGCCTCTCTTAAATCCATTGCGATGCATGTTCCAAGCGAGCGTGTGAAAAATGCAGAGTTCCAGCAATTTTTGGATACCAGCGATGAATGGATAGAAAAAAGGACCGGTATCAAAGAACGCCGTTTCGCTAACGATGAGGAAAAAAGCAGCGATTTAGGGGTAATAGCGGCTAAACAAGCCATAGAGAGAGCGCATTTAACCCCAAAAGACATTGATTTGGTGGTTGTAGCGACTTTAAGCCCTGATTTTTTAGCCATGCCTTCAACCGCTTGCGTGTTGAGCGCGAAATTAGGCATTGAAAACAAACCGGCGTTTGATATTTCGGCCGCTTGCACGGGTTTTATTTATTTATTATCGGTGGCTAAGGCTTATGTTGAGAGTGGGATGTATGAAAATGTGCTGATTGTGGGGGCAGAAAAAACGAGCAGCGTGTTAGATTTTAAAGATAGGGGGACTTGTATTTTATTTGGCGATGGGGCTGGGGCGTGCGTGATAGGCAGAACCAAGTGTTTAAAAGAGAGCGTTTTGGATGTGCAAATTTCAGCGAACGGGAATTTTTCTAATTATCTTTATACGCCAAGGACTCTAAAACCCACGCCTTTTAACGCTAAAGAAGAAGCCTTAGAGCCTTTTTTGCGCATGAAAGGCAATGAAGTGTTTAAACTAGCGGTAAAAACGCTTTTAAAAGATGTGGAAATGATTTTAGAAAAAAACGCTCTCAAACCTGAAGATGTGCGTTTGTTTATCCCGCATCAAGCTAATTTTAGGATCATTCAAGCGGTGCGGGAGCATTTGGATTTTAAAGATGAGCAAGTGGTTTTAACCGTGCATAAATACGGCAACACTTCAGCAGCCAGTATCCCTATGGCCATGTGTGAAGCTTATGAAGAGGGGCGTTTGAAAAAGGGCGATTTAATGCTTTTAGACGCTTTTGGTGGGGGATTGACTTGGGGTTCAGCGTTGGTGTATTTTGGCGGATAAAAAAGATAAAAGGAGTATTGATGAAAAAGGTGATTTTTTTATTTTTAGTGGTGTTGGGGGGGTTAAAGTCGCAAAGCACTTATTGCAGTGATCATTGCGAAGGCACACCAGATAGCCGTAACCCCCCTATGGGGTTTCATTTCAGTTTTGTGCATTCAGTGAAATATTACTTGCAAGATCCGCAAGAGCGCGATCACAAGCTTGAAAAATGCCATGAAGCCTTTGATTCGACGCTTAAGGTTAATTTTATTACGAAGTCTTTTAAAAAGGATTGCAAGCATGCGCAAATGGCTTTAGAGCAAGCTCAAAAAGGGACTCCATAAAAGGGGTTTCTTTGAGAGATTTTATTTCTTATAGCAGAAATTATTCTTAAAGTAAAAGACAAATAATGTTTAGAAGTATCGTAGTTATATTTTAATACCTATTGTTCTTATTGGGTTAGCATTAACAGCTATTAGAGCTACTATAATGGCATTTAGAGGCGATACTGATGACGATGAAGTTGAGAGTGATGGTTTTTTAGTAGAATATAATTCGTTGAATATCTCGGCTCTATTCTAGTTACTATAATAATATTTTTTCCTTATATAATTGGTCCAATTATTGTCATAATATTATACTTATCTGAGTTAGGTTATAACCTTCTTTAACTTTATAAGATAAATAACTGACTATTATTTTTTATATTTTTTTGAATCCAATTCTTCCAATGACTAGTAGCGTCTCAACCAAAAACTCAACCAACAACCAATTGAGAACCCAATATAGAAATTAATATTTTTTAGTCTGTTTTTTAAAAAAGGGGGTTTTGGTTGCTTTGTTTTATGGCAAACTTTTAAAGGAATAGGGGGATATTTTGCACTTTAATATCCCTTTAACCCACCAACTAAATCCCCCCTAACCCCATAATACCGCATTACAAGAAATTACCGCTTGCTAAACAAACTTTTTGATATTAAAAAAGTTTTTAGCATTTTTAAATTTTATCACCAACACCCCATTAGAACAAAAACCAAATTTTATTTGGAAAATTTATGGTAATACTCGCCCTTGTCCGTGATGATTTTAACTTCTAACAATTGGTTAGGCTTGCAATCCAAGCGGTAAAATATCTGTTGCGAGTATTTTAATTCATGATCAAAGAGTTTTTCTTTTTTAAACTTATCGCCAAATTTGGGCTCTACTTTTTTAGTCGCTTCGCATGAATTTCCCCTATTGACAATCAGATTTTTAATCACCACCGGTTCATCGTTCATGGAGGTGATGCTTAAAAGACTAGAGTCCGTCATTTTCCCCATGAGTTTCCCCCCAGTCGCGCGATAATCCAGCTTGAAATCCAAATCCTTTGCCCCCACACAAACACCGCTTATAACTAGCAAGCTCAAACACATTTTTTTAAACATCAAAATCCTTTCACTAATAATATTTGTAGGGTATTATAATCAAATTTGATATATTCTTTTTTAATCGTTTGTTGCGTTTAGTTTTTGATCAAGTTTGTAGCCCATGCAATCCATTTGAATAATTTTAAAAAATTTCTTTTTGTTTGTTTTTCTACCGCATCTTTCCCACCATACAAAAGCCTTGTTTTGAACGCCATGGCCAATTCCATTTGCTTATTTTTAGCGTATTTTTTTCTATCGTTTGCGCTGAAACAATCTTCAATTTGTTTGAAATGCCTATCGCAATCTGAGAGTTGTAAGATAGTGATGGGATCATGCATTTCTTCATTAGCCCTTTTAAATCGTTCGCTCGTTGCTTTTTGGTTAAAAACGCATTTTCTGTCATCATCTGTCAAAACAATAGGGTTATTGTCTAACTCGCAAAGTTTTTTAATGGTTTCTTGCATAGCGTTTGGATTGTTTTTAAGCCCTGAAATGGGTAAGAAAGTGAAAGGAATGGGGTTGTCTTTGTATTCTTTGTAGCACAAATACAATTTGAAAGCGCTCAAATAACAATAATCCGTGATGCCTTCTACAAAGACGATTCGGTGTTTTTGGGGGTTGTGGAAAACATGCTGACCCACCCCTAAAGAGCGTTTGATTTTATCAAGAGCGTCGGAGTCTTTGCTTGCATTATTTAGGGGATAGTTAAAGTGATTCTTGATTACAGAGCCTTCTGTTTCTTTTTCTACAATCCTTATTTCATCTAAATGATCCGTATCCACTAAAAAGGGGTCATGGGTGGCTAAAACAAAAGTAACATGATTTTTATGAGCGTATTCTTTTAAAAACTTCCTAAACTCCTTTCTAGCTGGCACGCTCAAGTGAGTGGCTGGCTCGTCTATGACATAGATGATATTTTTGTTAAGGCTAAAATGTGATCCCCAATTGACATACATTGTTATTGCATTCGCCTTTTACTTCAGTTGAAAGATATTTTGATTGTTTGATCTCTTTTAGTAATTCTTGATCTATTTCTTGCAAGTATTTTTTAGGGATATTGAACAATTTATTTATAAATAGAATAAATTTCTAAATCATTATTTTTATCAAACATTATTTCTAACGCTTGCTCATGTTTTGAGTTTTTTTGATTAAAATTTTTATAATTCAAAATTCTCCCAAAAAAATTCCAAATTGTATTAGGGTGAAAGTCCATTTTCCTAAACAATGAATTTCTAAAGAACCAATCCGATTGGTTAAATTCAGAAGAGGGAGAATAATCAAAGAGAATAAATAATGCAGTCTTAAGGTCATTATCTGTGTTTTTTGGCTCTTTGTATTCTTTCATGGTTGGCACGAGTTTGTAAGACTTATAAGATAAACCACCGCTTAAAGGGAATTGAACTTTATTTCTTAAACCTTGAAACGCTGTATAAGGGTTGCACTCCCTACAATACTCTATGATTTCTGAAACGCTCTCGCTTTTTTTGAACTTTTCCTTGTTTATCTTAAATTTGTCTTTGATTTCACCAATATTTTTAGGGAACAAATGAATGCCGCTTTCATTGTCTAAAGTTTTTATACTCTCCCAAAGAGATTTTCTTGCTGATTCAAGAAAATCACTGTATCTGTATTGTTCGATTTCTGAATTGACTAATAAATCTATCTTTTTCAAATAAAACTGACACATCATGGATTTAATATCTTTAGACGCATCATTAACGGCATGACTTGCTATATATTTTTTGCATATTTGTTCAATATTATCCAGCAAAACATCATAATTAAACTTTAGCACTTTTTGATTTTTGCAGTAATTTTCAATTTCTTGGATCAATCGCTCTTTTTTTAACTCAAAATCTTTTCTTATTTTGTCAAGGTTTTTTAAAGAATTTTTAATTCTCTTTTTAAGACTGATTATATTTGATCGGAATGTTCTAAATTGCCGTTTAAAATTTTCATTGATAGGGTATTTTTCATCTATTTCTTTAATAATATCTTTCACTTCAGTTTTTGGTGTGAATTTTGTAAAATCGGTAGTCTTAAAAATTTCATCTAAACTTTTTAGCTTTTTTAAGATGTCTTCATTTTGTGGTTTTATTTTACTTTCACTAAGTCTTTTTAAATGAGAATAAATTTTTGCTAATTGGTTTTGTTTGTGTTGCCCCATGATAAAAAATTCATCTGAATTGTATTTCTTATCAGGCGTATTGCACTTTATGATTTCTTTAATGCACTGACAAAAATTTTTAATCCATTCGCTATTACCGCTTACATATTTGATTAATTCTTTGAAAAGCAGATTGTTGGTTGCATCGGCATATTTGGTTACAAGCTCGCTCAATTTTAATTTTTCTTTGTAGAAATGTAAAAATAATCCTAATGAATCGTAAGAAGTTATAAGATTTATAAAATCACTCACAAAAGTGCAAATATTTGAATAGTCGTTATTGTTAGTGGGAATATAAATGCTGTTGCTACATTGTTCCCCTAAAGCTTCTACATGCTTTTCAAAAGGGTAGCTGATCAGCGTTTTTGATAATTCTTTTAATCCCTCATTAACTTCCTTAGATTGAATTTTTAAATCCACGCAAGAAAAACCTGTGATTTTGTGATCAAGGATTGCTTCTTCTTCTAAACTTAAAAGGGAATCTTTTTCATGGGCTTTGAAATAATCTTCTTCACTACAAAGTTTAATATCCGCATCATTAAAGATTGTCAAAGCTTCTAAAACATTGCTTTTACCGACATTATTTTCCCCCACTAAAACCACCAACCCCCCAATGTTTTTCAAAACTTGAATTTAAAAGCAATTCTGTGGGCGATTTTCTACCCAAATTCCTAAATTGATGTAATTTCAAAACACGCTTATAAAATTCCATGCCCTATCCTTTAAAAACGCAAATTTAATTTATAATGCAAAATTAAACAAAACATGCTATAAAGAAAATTCAAATACTATCATTTTAAGGATTAAAATGCTCACCCAAGAAGATGTCTTAAACGCGTTAAAAACGATCATTTACCCTAATTTTGAAAAAGATATTGTCAGCTTTGGTTTTGTTAAAAATATCACCTTGCATGACAACCAATTAGGGCTTTTAATAGAAATCCCCTCAAGCTCTGAAGAAACGAGTGCGATTTTAAGGGAAAATATCTCCAAAGCGATGCAAGAAAAAGGCGTGAAAGCTTTGAATTTGGATATTAAAACCCCGCCTAAACCGCAAGCCCCAAAGCCCACCACTAAAAATTTGGCTAAAAATATCAAGCATGTGGTCATGATAAGCTCAGGCAAGGGCGGTGTGGGTAAAAGCACCACCAGCGTGAATTTAAGCATCGCTTTAGCGAATTTAAACCAAAAAGTGGGGCTACTAGACGCTGATGTGTATGGCCCTAATATCCCTAGAATGATGGGCTTGCAAAACGCTGATGTGATCATGGATCCTAGCGGTAAAAAACTCATTCCTTTAAAAGCTTTTGGCGTTTCTGTGATGAGTATGGGGCTTTTGTATGATGAGGGGCAGAGTCTCATTTGGAGAGGACCCATGCTCATGCGAGCGATTGAGCAGATGCTAAGCGATATTATTTGGGGGGATTTAGATGTGTTGGTGGTGGATATGCCCCCAGGAACAGGCGATGCACAACTCACGCTAGCCCAAGCCGTGCCACTCAGCGCAGGAATCACCGTTACTACGCCTCAAATCGTGAGTTTAGATGACGCTAAACGGAGTTTGGACATGTTTAAGAAACTACACATTCCTATTGCGGGCATTGTAGAAAATATGGGGAGTTTTGTGTGTGAGCATTGCAATAAAGAGAGTGAGATTTTTGGCTCAAATTCCATGAAAGAATTATTAGAGGCTTATAACACGCAGATTTTAGCCAAGCTCCCTTTAGAGCCTAAAGTGCGTTTAGGGGGGGATAAGGGTGAACCGATTGTGATCTCTCACCCTGATAGCGTGAGCGCTAAGATTTTTGAAAAAATGGCAAAGGATTTGAGCGCCTTTTTAGACAAAGTGGAAAAAGAGAAACTAGCCGATAATAAGGACATCCAGCCCACGCAAACGCATGCTTGCTCGCATTAATTTTTAAAAGGGGTTTAAAAAACCCTTTTAACCAATCGTTTCACTTTTTGTTTGATTTTAAAAAGCAAAAATCCTACAAGGAGCTTAGAAGAAAGCCTGGGCAGAAGAAATTCAAAAGAATGCCGTTTGTCTGAAAAAGATAGGATTTTATCAAGAGCGTGGATTTCTTGGGTTTCTTTATCCCTGTTTTGAAGGGATTCAAAGAGGTGATCCAAAAAGGGAGCGTTAAAATAAGCGTCTTTAAAAGGCGTTTCAATCAATACTTCATGCCATTTTTTCGCGCCAATGACGCTTAAGAGTTTCCAGGGTTTATCGCCCCAAAAATGCAGCATGCGCGCTTCTTTAAGGCTAGGGAATAAGGGCGTATCAAGGAAACTAGGGTGGGCGTTGTATGAATAAGGCAGTTCTAAAATCCTACCACGGCACACAAAACACAAAGCATCTTGATCGTTAAATAAAAGTTTTTCATTTTTCAAAAGGAAAAATCCAATCAATTGGTTTTCCAGATTTTCTTCACGCCATAATTTTAAATTTAAGGCTAAAAACCCGGCGTTAAAGTAATTGTCAAAAAGGATTTGCGCTTCTTCTAAATTAGGGAAAGCGTCAGCGACGCCGATAGATTTTGCATGCATTTGGCGTAATTCGTATAAATCCTTAGCCGAATTCCTGTTCATAGCGATCAAATCTTTTTCCCTCACAGCCCCAAAATAATGCGTTCCAAGGGGGATAAAAAAGCTCTCGCTTATATCACCCACAAACAAAGTGTCCACATCAAACATGATCATCTTATCGTATTGGGGGAAAAGGGAAGCGAAAAAGAAACGGCACATGATCATTTTAGAAAAGCGTTTTTGCGAAAAATCGCTGAGCTTTGTGAATAACTCTTCAATCTTATTGGCTATTATTGGATCAATGTTTTGATAATGATCGCTTTTAACGGCTTGGTTCTTTTTTATTTCTTGGTTTTCTTTGGGTGCGTTATTATTAGAAATATCCAAAAACTCTATACTGGAAAAAGTGCTAAAAGGAGCGATCGTTTCTTCTAATTTGGTTATATTTTCAGTGCCTAAATCCTCCACCAAACAATGGATTTGATAAAAGAGTTTTACTTTCTCTCTCTCGTTTGGCGTGTGCTAGCATGGAATACAAACTCACGCCAGCAGGGATACAATAATTATTATCAAAAGCCACCACAATAGGGATAATCTCTTGCATGCATAGTCCTTAAATCTTTAAATTAAACCCGCTAAAAAGGGGTGATTTGTAATCTTATCGTTTTTTTTTTTTTTTTCAAAACAACAATCAGCGGGCAACTTGCGAGTTTGTTTATGGCATAATATTAAACTTCAATAAAAAGGGTGTTTGATAAAAGGGTGCTTAATCAAAAAATTTGGCTAGGGTTTTTAGCTTTGCATGGGGTTTTTCTCAGCGCTTTTGAGTATCAAGTGAGTGCGAGAGTGGGATCGTTTTCGCGCATCGCTTTGAACCAATCAATCATCAATTCCCAAAAAGGGATTTACCCTACAGGGAGTTATGTAACCACTACCGGGGCCTTACAAGTTGATTCTAGTTTGCTCCCTAAAAGGGTTGAAAACCACAAACTGGGTTTTGGGGTGGGGGGCGAAATAGGAGCGTTAGCGTATGATTCTACGAAATTTTTGATTGATGAAGCCAACCCTAAGGCAGGGTTTCAGCCGGCGAACTGGTATTACATGGGGCGATGGGAGGGCTATTTGATGCAGCACAGCCAAAATTGGACCAGAGAGCAAAAGGCTCAAAACGCCAGGCCTTATGTGCTATATAATTTGTATTTAGATTATCAATATAAGGACATTTTTGGGATTAAACTAGGGCGTTACCCTTCTAAGGCTTTGTTTTTGAGCGGGTTTAATCAAGGGTTTGAGCTTTTTTACCGGTGGAAAAAGTTTAGGATAGAGTGGTTTAGCACCTTTGGAAGGGCTTTAGCCAATGAGCAATACATTAGAGATTTTTACGCCCCTGTCAATTACAAGCAAAAAATCAACTACGGCATGCACAATTTCAACCTCATTTACGAAAATAAATACATTAGGATCGCGCCTTTTATTTGGTTTTACCCTAAAAATTTTAACGCTCCTGGATTTGAAATCACCCATGACACAAAGTCTTATTGGAAATCTCTTTGGCGCATCCAAACGACTTTTTACGCATGGTTTCCTCTCTATAGCGATTATTTGTCTAAAGATTATTACAGAGCCGCTTTAGTGGGTAAAAAAAGCGCGAGTTTGTTTGTGTTTCAAAGAGTGAATTTCCGATCTTATCGTTTTGGCTGGAGCGTGTATAAGAATTTTGGGAATGGGAGCGTTCAATTAGGCTGGAATGGCTCGCCAGCGGATCCTTTTTATGACACTAAAGATGACACCCCTTATGAAGACGCTTATTCCAATTTTTACAACGCTAATTCCATAACGATTAACGCTTTTGTAGGGAAGAGCATTAAGAATCTTTTGGTGCAATTGTATGGGAAATTGACTTATTCCCCAAGGGCTGATGCACAAAGCTTAGGGGTTACTTTTAAATATAACCTTAAAAAACATATCTATTTAATGCTCATGTTTAATGGCTATCAAATCACGATGCATAAGGGTTATAAGGTAGGGTTTTTTACAAGCGGTTACAACCCTGATTTCGCTCAAACCATTCAAAACAGAAGCTATTTTATGAGCTCTATGAGTTATCGTTTTTAAAAAATTAAACATTCTTTCATGTTATTTTTTAAACCATGGCATACCCCTTTTAAGCGCGCTTTTATTGTATAATCTTAAAAATTTTATTAAAGGAAAAGATCAATGTCTAATCAAGAATACACCTTCCAAACTGAAATCAACCAGCTTTTGGATTTGATGATCCACTCTTTGTATTCTAATAAAGAGATTTTTTTAAGAGAGTTGATTTCTAACGCGAGCGACGCTTTGGACAAGCTGAATTATTTAATGCTGACCGATGAGAAATTAAAAGGGCTGAATATCACGCCTAGCATTCATTTGAGTTTTGATAGCCAGAAAAAAACCTTAATGATTAAAGATAATGGTATAGGCATGGATAAAAACGATCTCATTGAACATCTAGGCACGATCGCTAAATCAGGAACGAAGAGTTTTTTAAGCGCTTTGAGTGGGGATAAGAAAAAAGATAGTGCCTTGATTGGCCAATTTGGCGTGGGCTTTTATTCAGCGTTTATGGTAGCGAGCAAGATTGTTGTTCAAACCAAAAAGGTAAATAGCGATCAAGCTTATGCATGGGTGAGCGATGGTAAGGGCAAGTTTGAAATCAGCGAGTGCGTCAAAGAGGAGCAAGGCACAGAAATCACTCTCTTTTTAAAAGATGAAGATTCTCATTTTGCGAGCCGTTGGGAGATTGATAGCGTTGTTAAAAAGTATTCTGAGCATATCCCTTTCCCTATTTTTTTAACTTACACCGATACGAAATACGAGGGCGAAGGGGATAATCAAAAAGAAATTAAAGAAGAAAAATGCGATCAGATCAATCAAGCGAGCGCTTTATGGAAAATGAATAAGAGCGAGTTAAAAGACAAAGATTACAAAGAGTTTTACCAATCGTTTGCGCATGATAACAGCGAACCTTTGAGCTATATCCATAATAAAGTGGAAGGCTCTTTAGAATACACAACGCTTTTTTACATTCCTAGCAAAGCGCCCTTTGACATGTTTAGGGTGGATTATAAAAGCGGGGTCAAACTTTATGTTAAAAGGGTGTTTATCACTGATGATGACAAAGAATTGCTACCGTCTTATTTGAGGTTTGTTAAAGGCGTGATTGACAGCGAAGATTTACCCTTAAATGTGAGCCGTGAAATCTTGCAGCAAAACAAGATTTTAGCCAATATCCGTTCGGCTTCAGTGAAAAAGATTTTAAGCGAGATTAAGCGCTTGAGCAAGGATGAAAAAAATTACCATAAATTCTATGAGCCTTTTGGGAAAGTGCTAAAAGAAGGCTTGTATGGGGATTTTGAAAACAAAGAAAAACTTTTAGAATTGTTAAGATTCTATTCTAAAGACAAAGAAAAATTGGTTTCTTTAAAAGAATACAAAGAAAATTTAAAAGAAAATCAAAAAAGCATTTACTACCTTTTAGGCGAAAATTTAGACTTACTAAAGGCGTCCCCGCTTTTAGAAAAATACGCTCAAAAAGGCTATGATGTTTTGTTATTGAGCGATGAAATTGATGCGTTTGTGATGCCAGGCGTGAATGAATACGATAAAACGCCCTTTAAAGACGCTAGCCATAGCGAGAGCCTAAAAGAGCTTGGTTTGGAAGAAATCAACGATGAGGTAAAAGATCAGTTTAAAGATTTAATGAAAGCGTTTGAAGAAAACCTTAAAGATGAGATTAAAGGCGTAGAGCTTTCTAACCATCTCACTTCAGCGGTGGCTTTAATAGGCGATGAACAAAATGCGATGATGGCTAATTGGATGCGCCAAATGGGGCAAAGCGTGCCTGAAAACAAGAAAACTTTAGAATTAAACCCTAACCATGCGATTTTGCAAAAACTCTTAAAATGCGAAGATAAAGAGCAGTTGAGCGCTTTTATCTGGTTGCTTTATGATGGGGCAAAGCTTTTAGAAAAAGGGGCTTTAAAAGACGCTAAAAGCTTTAACGAACGCCTAAATAGCGTGCTATTGAAAGCGTTGTAGGGGGTAAAACCCTTTAAGGGTTTGAATAAACTAGCTTAAACCCTTCAGGCACTAATCTAAAAACGGCAATGAATGGGTGCGATAAGAACTTATTATGATTAAAAGATTAATTCGTGGGGTTTATGCTTTCATTAAAACATTAAAAAGCGTAAAAGCCAGCTAAAGTTTAGCTTAACTTCATTAAAACTAAAGTTCTATTTTTAATTCCTTAAGAGCGTCGCATGCTTCTTTAACGCCTGATTTACAACCTTTTTTAAAGTTTTCTACCGCTTGCTTTTCGTCCTTTGCTGTGCCTTGGGCGTTGTATTGCATAACCCCTAAATTATAACACCCCCTACCATCATTCAACTCGCAAGCTTTAGAATAACGAACGATAGCCTCCTTAAAATTCTTTGCTATACCATATATGTATCCTGCGTTAATACACCCCGGGCTATCTTTTAAATCGCAAGCTTTTTCATACAAATCAAGAGCCTTTCTTGAATCCTTAGGCGTGCCTAAGCCATGATGGTATAAGCTTCCTAATACCATACACCCTTCAGCATGGTTTAGTTCACAAGATTTAGAGTAATATTGTGAGGCTTTTTTGGCGTCTTTAGAAACGCCTTGCCCATTATAGTATAAATTGCCTAATAGGCGGCACCCATAACCATCATTCAATTCACAACCTTTAGTGTAAAATTGAATGGCTTTTTTCAAGTCTTTCCCCACTCCTTTCCCTTCTTCATAGAACGCCCCTAAAAAAACACACCCAAAGCCATCTTTTAACTCACAAGCTTTTTCAAAATGCGTTTTAGCTTGAGTGAAATCTTGCTTCTTTGTGCTCTCTATGCCTAAATTAACAAGCTCTTTAGCGTCTGGCTCTGCCATTAACCCTCTCAAACACAACGCGCCCAAACACAAGACCCCAAAAAGGGTTTTTTTAACACTTCCTAGCATGATATATCTCCTATTAAAAAAATGTAATCCTTTATAATTATAATCAAATATTGACGATTAAAGCCTTATTGAACCTTTGATGAGATAAAGAAAAAATTATTTTTTTAATAACTGCGTGTCGCTTGAGTTGGATTGCTATGCTAAAAGGGATACTTCTAAAGATAGGGCTGTATTAAAAGATTTTGTTTTAAAAAATTGATTGAACCGCCACCCTTTTAAGAGTGGCTTTGGTAAAAGCCCTTAAGAAATTTAACTAAAAACAAAAGGAGCATTTCTCTATTAAAAATCGCAAACAAAAAGAGCTAAAAAATTATAGCAAGCTTTGGCTACTTTGTCAAGCATTACCCCACTCTTGTGAGAGCGCCCCTTTTTAAAGAAAGGAGCTTCCTAATTAAAGCGTTCCATTGAATGCTAACACGAAAGGCTTCGTTCTTTATAATCTGCATGGATATTTCCTACTCCAAAAAAACTAGAGATATTTTAACCTCTTTTAGCTTGAATATAGTCTAACGGCTATGCACTTACATCTTGCACCCTAAAGGACAGAGTTTTTCGCGCTGTTAGGATAAAGGTTACAATAAATGATTGCAATCACGCTAAAGCTTGAGTTGGTTTGATGATTGGTGTCAGCAAAAAAGGCGTTGGTATTAAAAGAAAAATCCTTACGCCAAAACCACTATTATACCCATTTATTTCTCGCTTAAATTCTCTAAAACCCCCAAAAACACTTTTTCTAAAAGCTCTAATTCTTTCAAGCTCACCCTTTCATCAATGGCATGGATCCTGTCATTAATAACGCCAAATTCCACCACTTCTATACCATGAGCGCTAAAAAATCGCGCATCGCTCGTGCCACCTTTGGTGTTTAAAAGGGGGGTGGTATGGCATGTCTTTAAAATATTTTCTTTTAAAACGCTGGAAAGCTTTGAATGAGAAGCCGTGATGAAAGGCGAACTGCTTGATTCTAATTCTAAAGTGTGAGGCAAATCTTTTAAAACTTTTTCTAAATATTCTTTCAAACTTTCTTTGGTGGTTTTTAAAGAATGGCGCATATTAAAAATAATTTCTACGCTTGCGGGCGTTACATTATTCGCTCCTAACCCTGCGTGCAAGTTGGTGATAACCAATTTTGAAGGGTCAAAATATTCATCGCCATCGTCTAAAAGCACTCCTGAAATCAAGGGCAAAACAGAAGCGAGCGCATCAATGGGGTTTTGGCATTTTTGCGGGTAAGCCGCATGCCCTTGAGTGCCTTTTAAAATGAGTTTGCCATTAATAGAGCCTCTTCGGCCGATTTTGATGCTATCGCCTAGGATTTTTTCGCAAGTGGGTTCAGCCACAACCGCCATATGGGGTAGCAAATCTTTTTCTTTGAGTTTTTCTAACATAAGCCTAGTGCCAAAAATCCCTGGCCCTTCTTCATCGCTTGTGAGTAAAATAGAAAGCATGAAAGGGGTTTTAGGGTTAAAATTTAAACTCGCGCTCAAAAACGCCCCCACGCCTCCTTTCATGTCTTGCGCCCCACGGCCGTATAAAAACCCCTCCTTAATAATGGGTTTAAAGGGATCGCTTTGCCAATTATCTCCAGGAGGCACGACATCAATATGCCCTGCAAAGCAAAAATGCAAGGGCTTAATATTTTCTTTTGCATGCTTTTCTTCTGCATGCTCTTTGGGGTGGTTAAAAATGCGGTATAAAAAAAGGTTTTTCACGCCATTTTCCCCACACTCTAGAGCTTTAAAAGTAGGAAAAAGCGATTTAATGTATTCAAAAATACCGCATTCTTTGGGCGTGATGGTGGGGTAGCTGATGAGCTTTTGGGTGATTTCTAAAGCGTCCATTAAAAAATCCTTTAAGAGTTTTTTCGCAAATGGATGTATAAATGCAAAACATCTAAATTCGCCGGGGTGATCCCGCTGATTTCTGAGGCTTCAAAAAGGCTTTTGGGGCGGAATTTTTCTAACTTTTCTACCGCTTCTAAGCTTAAGCCTGGAATGCCTTTAAACACAAAACCTTTAGGGATAGAAACTTTGAGCATGCTATCCATTTTAGCGATATTTTCGTGTTGCTTTTCAATATAAATATTATACTTGCATTCAATTTTAATCTGCTCTAAAACCCGCTCATTCAAAGGCGTTAAAAAGCTGAAAAAGGAGCGCATCTTTTCTGGATTAAAACTATCGCGTGCTAAAAGGCTAACGCCATCAACCTTGTCATTGATAGGGTTTTCGTCTAATTCATTCAAGCGTTTTAACACTTCTTTACTAGGGGTAAGGACGCATTCTTTAAGGCGTTTGAGATTATCTTGTATCTCTTGTTTGTCTTTTTTTAATTCCTTATAAAAATCCTCTTCCATAAGCCCTAAACGATAGGCATGTTCGCCTAATCTAAAAAGCGTGTTGTCCTCTCTTAAAAGCAAGCGGTATTCGGCTCGGCTGGTAAACATTCTGTAAGGCTCATTCGTGCCTTTAGTAACCAAATCATCAATCAACACGCCGATATAAGCTTCATTGCGTTTCAAAATAAAGGGGTCTTGATTCTTTAAGGCTAATACCGCATTAATCCCAGCCATAAGCCCTTGAGCCGCCGCTTCTTCATAGCCGGTAGTCCCATTGATTTGCCCGGCCAAATAAAGCCCTTTGATTTTTTTGGTTTCTAAAGTGTGGGTCAATTCCGTGGGCTGGATAAAATCATACTCTATCGCATAGCCATAGCGCGTGATGAGAGCGTTTTCTAATCCTTTGATAGAGTGAATGACCTTTTCTTGCACATCTAGGGGTAAAGAGGTGCTTAAGCCGTTGATATAATATTCGCTTTTGTGAATGGTTTGAGGCTCTAAAAACAGCTGGTGGCGTTCTTTTTCGCTGAAGCGATTGATCTTATCTTCAATGCTAGGGCAATACCTTGGGCCTATGCCTTCAATTTGACCGCTAAATAGGGGGGCTCGGTGGAAATTATCCCTAATGATTTGGTGGGTAATAGGGTTGGTGTAAGTGATGAAACAAGAGAGTTGGGTGGGGTTAAAATCTTTGGTTTTATAGCTAAAATAGGGAGGGTTTGTGTCCCCAAAATGCTCTTCTAATCCTTCAAAATCAATGCTATTACCCGCCACTCTTGGGCAAGTGCCGGTTTTTAACCTTTCCACCTTAAAGCCAAGATCTTTTAAATTCAAGGCTAAAGAATTAGAAGCGTTTTCCCCAAAGCGCCCGTTTTGGTTTTGGTGCGTGCCAATATGCACCACCCCTTTTAAAAAAGTGCCTGTGGTGATGATCACTTTTTTAGCCTTGTAAGTGTTGTTGATGTTTGTGGTTACGCCCACTACCTCATCATTTTCAATGATTAAACTTTCAGTCATTTCTTGAGAGACGCTCAAATTAGGGGTGTTTAAAACAAGATTCCTTGCAAAAATGCGGTAAGTATCCATATCAATTTGCGCTCTAGTCCCTCTAACCGCCGGCCCTTTAGAAGCGTTTAACACACGATATTGCAAACCGCTATTATCCGTAATAATCCCCATAGCCCCCCCTAAAACATCCACTTCTTTAGTCAAATGCCCTTTACCCAAGCCCCCAATCGCCGGGTTACAGCTCGCCAAACCGATCGTGTCTATGAGCATGGTGATTAAATGCACTCTAGCCCCCATTTTGGCTGCAATCAAGCTCGCTTCAATGCCTGCATGCCCCCCACCGATCACTAAAATATCACTTTCTTTTACCACTCTTTTTCCTGTTTTGATATGATTTTTCTAAAATCTTAGTTTTGAAAAAGTTTTATTGTAGCATGGAGGTTAGTAATTTTAAAGGGTAAAATAAAATGGAAAATCATTCGCATACCAATACGCATACAGATACGCGCACCGATGATAAAAGCACTAAGATCGTGCGCTTGTTAGGGTTAATAGGAGGGGTGTTAATCGCGCTTATTGTCTATTACGCTTTAAACGCTCAACTGCCTCATATTGTAGAAGCAATCCCCAAGCTCAGTTCTTTAAATTATAAGGCGATGCCTGTTGTGGCTGGGGTGGCTGTTTTAATGGGGATATGGTGGATGACTGAAGCCATTGACCTGCCCGCAACCGCGCTTTTACCTTTAGTGCTTTTTAGCGTCTTTAGCGTGGATCAATTCTCTAGCGTTAGCTCTTCTTACGCATCGCCGATTATCTTTCTTTTCATGGGAGGGTTTATTTTAGCTTTAAGCATGCAAAAATGGAACTTGCACACACGTATCGCTTTAAGCATTATTTTATTAGTAGGCACAAGCCCTAGGAGGTTGATTTTAGGTTTCATGATAGCTACAGGCTTTCTGTCTATGTGGGTGAGCAATACCGCAACGGCGGTGATGATGCTCCCTATTGGCATGAGCGTTTTGCAATTAGTCGCTAAACTTGTGGGCAAAGAAAACGCCTCTAATTCATGGCATCAAAAAGAAGAAATCACCAAAGCGCATGGGGGCATTATGGGCAATATCGTGCATAAGGGCAAAGACATTACCCAAGTCATTCAAGAAAAGACCATCATTTATCGCACGAATTTTAGTATTTGCTTGATGCTTGGCATCGCTTATGCGGCTTCTATTGGCTCTTTAGGCACTCTTATTGGCACGCCGCCTAACGCTTTATTAGCCGGCTATATGAAAACCGCTTTCAATATTGAAATTGATTTCGCCCGGTGGATGGTGTTTGGGACGCCGTTAGCCTTCATCATGCTCATTTTATCGTGGCTCTTGCTCACTTATGTGATTTTCCCTTTAAAGATTAAAGAAATCCCAGGGGGTAAGGAAGTCATTAGGGCAGAGTTAAAAAAATTAGGCCGTTTGAGTTGGGCGGAAATCTCTGTGGGCGTTATTTTTATTTTAGCGTCTTTAGGGTGGATTTTTTTAGATACGATTTTAAAATCTTGGGGTGTTAAGATAGATAAAATTGATTCAGTGATTGCGATGGGGGTTTCTGCGCTTTTATTCATTTTGCCCGCTAATCATCAGGGCGATAGGCTCATTGATTGGGGTGTTGCTAAAAAACTCCCTTGGGATGTGTTGCTTTTGTTTGGCGGTGGGTTAGCCTTGAGCGCGCAATTTTCTAAAACCGGGTTGAGTTTGTGGATCGGGCATTTAGTTTCTGGCTTTTCGCACTTACCGATTTTATTCATTATTTTCATGGTAACTTTAATGGTCATTTTCTTAACCGAAATCACTTCTAACACCGCCACCGCTGCGGCGTTTTTACCGGTGATTGGAGGGGTTGCGATGGGCATGGGTTATGAAAATCATCAGAGCTTGTTATTGACCATTCCTGTAGCCTTGAGCGCGACTTGTGCGTTCATGCTCCCTGTAGCCACCCCACCCAATGCGATAGCTTATGGCTCTGGGTATGTTAAAATAACGGACATGATTAAAGCCGGTTTGTGGCTTAATCTGGTAGGCGTTGTTTTGATTAGCGCGTTTAGCTATTTTTTAGTTTCGCTGGTATTTAATTGATTAATTGATTAAGGAAAAAAGTGAAAGAAGAGTTATTTAAAGAAAAATCTCGTTACATTACAGGGTTTGTTTTAATCATTGTGGCAGGCTTGATTTTGTATGCGGACAATTTGTTGTTGTTTTGGGCGGTTTTAGGGGGGGTTTATGTGGCAGGGTTTTCTGAAGCGTTAAGACTATTTCAAGTTAAAGCGAGCTTTAGCCTGTATCTTGTTTTAGTGTTGTCATGGGTAGCGGCGTATTTTAACGGGCACCCTATAGAATGCGCTCTTATTAGCGCGATGGTCATGGCTAGCATCATCGCTTATCAAAAAGTGCACCATAGCGAAGCCATTTTACCCTTTTTATACCCGGGCGTTGGGTTTTTTGCGCTTTTTGGGGTTTATAAGGATTTTGGTGCGGTAGCGATCATTTGGCTTTTAGTCGTGGTGGTTGCAAGCGATGTGGGGGCGTTTTTTGGAGGTAAGCTTTTAGGCAAAACCCCTTTCACGCCCACTTCGCCGAATAAAACCTTAGAGGGCGCGTTGATTGGCGTGGTTTTGGCGAGCGTTTTAGGATCGTTTGTGGGCATGGGGAAATTGAGTGGGGGCTTTCTTATGGCGCTTTTATTCAGCTTTTTAATCGCCCTTGTGGCGGTGTTTGGGGATTTGTATGAAAGCTATTTGAAACGAAAGGTCGGGATCAAAGATAGCGGTAAGATTTTACCTGGGCATGGGGGCGTTTTAGACCGATTGGATTCCATGCTTTTTGGGGCTTTAAGCTTGCATGTGTTGTTGTATTTTTTAGAAGTTTGGAAAGAAACGGCGGTGTTTTTAGGGGATTGAATGGTTGTTTTAGGAAGCACCGGCTCTATTGGGAAAAACGCCCTAAAAATCGCAAAAAAATTCAAGGTAAAAATAGAAGCCTTGAGCTGTGGGAAAAATATCGCTTTAATCAATGAGCAAATCAAAGTTTTCAAACCCAAGAAAGTGGCGATTTTAGATCCTAACGATTTGAATGGCTTAGAGCCTTTGGGCGCGAAAGTGTTTGTGGGGCTAGAGGGCGTTGATGCGATGATAGAAGAGTGCGTTTCAAATTTAGTCATTAACGCCATTGTGGGCGTGGCTGGATTGAGGGCGAGCTTTAAAAGCTTACAAACCAACAAAAAACTAGCCCTAGCGAATAAAGAAAGCTTGGTGAGCGCGGGGCATTTATTAGACATTTCACAAATCACGCCCATTGACAGCGAGCATTTTGGTTTGTGGGCGTTGTTGCAAAACAAGGCTTTAAAGCCTAAATCCTTAATCATTAGCGCGAGTGGGGGGGCTTTCAGGGACACGCCTTTAGAACTCATTCCTATTCAAAACGCGCAAAACGCGCTCAAGCACCCTAATTGGAGCATGGGATCTAAAATCACCATTGATTCAGCGAGCATGGTCAATAAGCTTTTTGAAATCCTAGAAACTTATTGGCTTTTTGGCGCGTCTTTGAAGATTGATGCGCTGATTGAAAGGAGTTCTATCGTGCATGCTTTGGTGGAGTTTGAAGATAACTCTATCATCGCGCATTTGGCAAGCGCGGACATGCAATTACCTATAAGCTATGCGATCGATTCGAAGTTGGCTTCTTTGAGCGCTTCTATCAAACCCCTAGATTTATACGCTTTAAGCGCGATTAAATTTGAACCCATTAGCATGGAGCGCTACACTTTGTGGCGTTATAAAGACTTGTTGTTGGAAAACCCAAAGCTTGGCGTAGTGCTGAATGCGAGCAATGAGGTGGCGATAGAGAAGTTTTTGAGCAAAGAAATTGCTTTTGGTGGGCTTATCAAAACCATTTCTCAAGCCCTAGAATCATACGCTAAAACGCCTTTCAAGCTCTCTAATTTAGATGAAGTGCTGGCGTTGGATAAAGAAGTTAGGGAGCGTTTTGGAAATGTAGCGAGAGTGTAGTATAATAAGATTTTGCTTTTAGTAGCGTTTTTATTTCAATCAGGAGTTTTTATGGGGTTAAAAAATAAAATCAAGGGTTTTATTAAAGAGAGAATGCCTTTTGTGGTCAGATATGTTCGTAGTTTAAAAGGGACCAAAAATATTTATGATGAAATCAATCATGAAATTAAGGAAATGTTAGAGGCTAAAAAACTTCATTCTCTTCAAGAAAAAGCTTTATTCAACCATGACCATCAAGAAAGCGTGTTTTTGGCTATCGCTTCTTTAAATAATGAAAGTTTCATTGAACGCAATAAGAGTATTTATAAAAATAATTCTCTTAATTATAATTATGGGGGGGGGGGCATTTAGAAGATAGGGTTATCCATCCCACTTTAACTCTACCCAATCCCACGCATTCAGGTTATTTTGACTATGATAAAAAAAGTCAAAACCCTAAAAGCCCTCTAAACCCATGGGCTTTTATTAGAGTCAAAAATGAAATCGTTACTTTAGAAGAGAGTTTGTTTTCTATGCTTCCTGCCATTCAAAGGGGGGTCATTGGTTTTAATGATTGCGATGATGGCTCTAAAGAAGTGATTTTAGAGTTTTGTAAAAAGTTCCCCTCATTTATCCCTATCAGCTATCCTTATGAAGTCATACTAAAGGATTGCCCGAGTTTGTGGCACCAATTTTATCATTACTCTAATTATACGCTTTCTTTTATCCCTAAAAATGAGTGGGTTATCAAAATTGATTGCGATCATATTTATGACGCTAAAAAACTTTATGAAAGTTTTTATATCCCTAAGAGCATTAAAGAGGTTGTGATGTATTCGCGCATTAATTTTGTGGTGCAAGATTTTGAGGTGTTTATGCGTAATGATGGGGATTTTGGGTTTTTAGACGCATGGGGAGATCATTGGTTATTTTATAACGATTGTGAGCCTTTTGAAATTTGGCAATATAATGGTGATGCTTATGAAACTTTAAAGCTTAAAGATAAACACCATATTAAAGATAAAGAACTCGTGCAATGGCACTTCCCTTTAGCTAAAAAGAGGCGAAACGCTCTTGTTTATAATGATTTAATCCCTTTAAAAGATTTTAAAAAGCACCATGCCGATTTGATAGGCACAAGGATTGAAGAAAGCATGCTAGATGAAAAGAGAATTTTAGAAATGTATCAAAAATTCAATTTAGCGAAAGAATAGCTACAAGCATGTAGCCTATTTCCTCACAAACTGCTTGTATAAAAATTCCTTTCTCCCTATGGCGATGATATGCCCGCGCATTTTGTCATGCAAATCGCCTAAGAAAAAAGGGGCTTTTAAGGCGAGTTTAGGAATGTCTAGGGCATACACCTGAATTAAGTAATGGTGATCGCCATTAGGGGGCATGGGACCGATATATACGCTGTTATTGAGATTGGAACGTTGTTTTTCGCTTTCATTAAGAGAAGAACGGATAAAGCCTTGAGTGAGCGAATTGACCCCTTGAGTAATCCTTTTATCCATCATGGAAGCGTTTTCTTCTAAAACATTATAAGAAATATTGCCCACGACCCAATGGACAAATGACATGCCGCACACTTTTTGAGCGTCATGATCGATGAGTTCTAACGCATAGCTTTGAGCGCCTTCTACTTTTTGCCATGAGATTTTAGGCGAATAAGTGGGTAAGCCGTTTGGATTGAGAAACCCTCTAGGAGCGTTACCGCCAAATTTAGCGTCCAAATACCCTTGCGAATCGGTTTGAATCATTACTTCAAAAGTTTTCATTTTAAGCCCTTTTTCTTTGAAATCATTTTGCGTTTTTTATTGTAGCATGATAATAAAAATACATCTTAATTTGGAGCATGGTATTAGAATAATCATTTTTAATGATTAAATAGCTATTTATTTTTAGTGGTTAGTATTGAACGCATGGAAAGTAAAATAAATCGTTTGAGTGCCAAGATAGATGCATTATTGGAACAGCAAAAAAGGGTGATTTCTTTACTAGAAGCTTATTTGAGCGTTTATCCCACCCAAGAGGCTTCAAATAAGTTTTTTAAAAGCGTTAGTCAAGGGATGGAGTTAGCCCCAGAAATCGCACAAGAAGATGAAGAAAAACGCCTTTATGTGTTGCAATATTTAAGCCATGTAGATATTACTAAAAACAAGCAAGACTCCCAGCTCAAAAAAGATTGTTTGGAATTTATCCAAAGGTTTAATGTCCCAAAGCCCATTATGGTTACCGCTCTTTATAACCTTAGGGGCATTAAGCCCACTAAAAAAGAAGTAGCGAAGCAATTGCAAAAACTCTATGTGTGGGAGAAGCGTTACCAACAAGGGGGGATAGACGCTTTAAAAGGCAGGCGTGGGAGACCCCTTAAAAAACCTTAAGTGGGTTGGTAGTGGCTGTTGTTGGTTTTTGATAGGAGGATGTTCGCATTTCTCAAAATGTTTTCAAAAATTCATCTTATTTTTAAGTTAAAATTAAGAAAATATCTTGTATTAAATCATAATTTAGACCTAGATAAGAAAATCTATGTAAAATTTTTAAGGAGAACACCCATTTGTTACAACGAATTTATTTAGACAATAACGCTACAACTAGGATTGACCCTAAAGTCAAAGAAATCATGGATCCTTTTTTAAGGGATCATTACGGGAATCCTAGCTCGTTGCACCAGTTTGGCACAGAAACCCACCCAGCCATTGCAGAAGCGCTAGACAAGCTTTATAAGGGCATTAACGCTAGGGATATAGATGATGTAATCATCACTTCTTGCGCGACAGAAAGCAATAATTGGGTTTTAAAGGGCGTGTATTTTGATGAATGCTTGAAAAAAGGCAAAAACCATATTGTAACCACGGTTGCAGAGCATCCGGCGGTGCGATCCACTTGCAATTTTTTAGAAAGCTTGGGGGTGGAAGTTACTTACTTGCCCATTAATGAGCATGGGAGTATCACCGCAGATCAAGTCAAAGAAGCGATCACAGAAAAAACCGCTTTAGTGAGCGTGATGTGGGCGAATAATGAAACCGGTCTCATTTTCCCTGTTGAAGAAATTGGGGCTATTTGTAAAGAAAAGGGCGTGTTGTTCCATACCGATGCGGTGCAAGCGATTGGTAAAATCCCTGTAGATGTGTTAAAAGCGAATGTGGATTTTCTTTCTTTTAGCGCACACAAGTTTCATGGGCCTAAAGGCATTGGGGGGTTGTATATTAGAAGTGGGGTGGGATTAACCCCTCTTTTTCATGGCGGGGAGCATATGAATGGCAGGCGTAGCGGGACTTTGAATGTGCCTTATATTGTGGGCATGGGCGAAGCGATGAAATTAGCCGTAGAGCATTTAGACTATGAAAAAGAAGTGGTAGGGAAATTGCGCGACAAATTAGAAGAAGCGCTTTTGAAAATTCCTGATGTGATGGTGGTGGGGGATCGAGTCCATCGTGTGCCTAACACGACTTTAATCAGCGTGAGAGGGATTGAAGGAGAGGCCATGCTGTGGGATTTGAATCGCTCTAATATCGCCGCTTCCACAGGGAGTGCATGCGCGAGTGAGGATTTAGAGGCTAATCCTGTCATGGTGGCGATTGGAGCGAGTAAGGAATTAGCTCATACCGCTATCAGGCTTTCATTAAGCCGTTTTAACACGGAAGCTGAAATTGATAAAACGATTGAAGTTTTCTCTCAAGCGGCTACAAGATTGAGAAACATTTCAAGCTCTTATTAAAAAGAAAATATAAAGGAATTAAAATGGCAAAACATGATTTAGTGGGATCAGCCCTTTGGGACGCGTATTCTAAAGAAGTTCAAAGGCGCATGGATAACCCTACGCATTTAGGGGTCATCACCGAAGATCAGGCTAAGGCTAAAAACGCTAAGCTCATTGTAGCGGATTATGGCGCAGAAGCATGCGGTGATGCGGTGAGATTGTATTGGCTTGTAGATGAAAGCACGGATAAGATTGTTGATGCGAAGTTTAAAAGCTTTGGTTGCGGAACAGCGATCGCAAGCTCAGACATGATGGTGGAATTGTGTTTGAATAAAAGAGTCCAAGAGGCGGTAAAAATCACGAATTTAGATGTGGAAAGAGGCTTGAGAGATGAACCGGATACGCCGGCTGTCCCTGGGCAAAAAATGCACTGCTCCGTGATGGCGTATGATGTGATCAAAAAAGCTGCCGGCATGTATTTGGGGAAAAACGCTGAAGATTTTGAAGAAGAAATCATCGTGTGCGAGTGCGCTAGGGTGAGTTTAGGCACGATTAAAGAAGTGATTAGGCTCAATGATTTAAAAAGCGTTGAAGAAATCACTAACTACACCAAAGCCGGTGCTTTTTGTAAAAGCTGTGTGAGACCTGGAGGGCATGAAAAAAGGGATTATTACCTGGTGGATATTCTTAAAGAAGTGCGCGAAGAAATGGAAGCTGAAAAGCTTAAAGCCACCGCTGATAAATCCCAAAGTGGGGAATTGGCTTTTAGGGAAATGACTATGGTTCAAAAGATTAAAGCCGTGGATAAAGTCATTGATGAAAATATCCGCGCTATGCTTATGATGGACGGAGGGGATTTAGAGATTTTAGACATTAAAGAAAGCGATGATTACATTGATGTGTATATCCGCTACATGGGGGCATGCGATGGGTGCATGAGCGCGACTACCGGGACTTTATTTGCCATTGAAAACGCTTTGCAGGAATTATTGGATCGCAGTATCAGGGTGTTACCGATTTGATTTGTTCTTTTTAGGGGGTGAAAGCCTTTTTCAAGCGAGTGCTAATAAACTTACAATGAAGAATGATTAGCGCTTGCGGTATTCATTATACGCTACTTTTATGCTAATATGCTATTTTCGTTTAAAGCGATTTGCGATGATGATTGAAGGAACTTGATGAAAACGACAGAAAACACAGATGAAACTCACTTAAGGGGAACTAAAAATAAACTAGGGCGCAAACCAAAAGCAGACGCTAATAAAAAAACTCGCGCTGTAAGCTTGTATTTTTCTGATGAGCAATACCAAAAACTAGAGAAAATGGCTAACGAAGAAGAAGAAAGCGTGGGATCTTATATCAAACGCTATATTTTGAAGGCTTTAAGAAAAATAGAGCAAAATGGCCCTTGATAACTTTTTAACTTGTTTTTGCTTTACGAGTTTTGCTATAGAACAAAACCAAACCCCATTTTTATTTGGTCTTTAGCTGTGTGGTTTTAAAAAAGAGTGGTATTTTGGCTAAAAAAACTTCTTTATTTGAGTGTCAGCATTGCGGTTTTACAAGCCCTAAGTGGCTGGGCAAGTGCGTTCAATGCAACGCATGGGAGAGTTTTATAGAATTGAACCAAACCCAAAAGGAAGTTTTAATCGCACTTAAAAACCCTCTCCCAAAAGCGCAAAAAAGCGTTTCTATCGCTGAAATTGAGCATGAAGAAGTGGTGAAGTTTTCTTCCACTCAGAGCGAGTTGGATATTGTTTTGGGTGGGGGGATTGCTAAAGGAGGGTTGTATTTAGTGGGGGGGAGTCCTGGGGTGGGGAAATCCACTCTGCTTTTGAAAGTGGCTTCTGGCTTAGCCAAAAACCAGCAAAAGGTTTTGTATGTGAGCGGGGAAGAGAGCTTGAGCCAGATTAAAATGCGCGCCACTAGATTGGATTGCATAGAAAAAGAATTGTATCTGCTCAATGAAATCAATTGGCCTGTGATTAAGGCTAATATTGAAAGCGAAAATTATTTTGCTTGCGTGATTGATTCCATTCAAACGCTTTATTCGCCAGAGATTTCTTCAGCGCCCGGCTCTATTTCGCAAGTGCGAGAGATCACTTTTGAGCTCATGCGTTTAGCCAAAACAAGAAATATTGCTGTTTTTATCATCGGTCATATCACTAAAGAAGGGAGCATCGCAGGGCCTAGAGTGCTAGAGCATATGGTGGATAGCGTGCTGTATTTTGAAGGCGATCCCAGTAGGGAATTAAGGATTTTAAGGAGTTTTAAAAACCGCTTTGGCCCTACGAGTGAAATCGGCTTGTTTGAGATGAAAGAGCAGGGTTTGGTGAGCGCTAAAGAAGCTTCAAGCTTGTTTTTTTCTAAAGAAGAGCCTATGGAGGGGAGTGCCATTACCATCACTTTAGAAGGATCAAGGGCGTTGATTTTAGAGATTCAGGCGTTGGTGAGCGAGTGCAGTTTTGGAGCGCCCAAACGCTTAGCGAACGGGTTTGACACCAACCGCCTTAACATGCTCATCGCTTTATTAGAAAAAAAGCTAGAAATCCCTTTAAACCGCCATGATGTGTTCATTAATGTGAGCGGAGGCATTAAGATTAGCGAGCCGGCTTGCGATTTAGCGGTCATTGCCAGCATCCTTTCAAGCTTTAAAAACAGAAAAATTGACAATAAAACGGCGTTTTTGGGCGAAGTGAGTTTGAATGGTAGGATTTTAGAAGCCCCTAATTTGAACGCCAGATTGAAAGAAATGGAAAATTACGGCTTTTTAAAAGCCATTTTGCCTAAAAAACCCAGCCAAAAAACCTCGATCAAATGCTATGAAGCCAATGCGGTGGGCAAGATTGTTGAATGGATGTGATTGGAACTTTTGTTACCTAATCAAAACAGAGCCTTATTAAAATTTAAACTCAATTTAAAGAACAACTACCATTTTTTTTAGTTATAATGGCGGACACCATTAAAATTAAAACAAAGGTTATTCAATGAAAGTATTATCTTACTTGAAACATTTTTATCTTTTTCTACTAATAGGAGCGTTTATGCAAGCGAATGAAAACATGGGATCTAAACACCCAAAAACCGATGAAAGGGTGATTTACTTGGCTGGGGGGTGCTTTTGGGGGCTAGAGGCGTATATGGAGAGGATTTATGGCGTTATAGACGCAAGCTCTGGTTACGCTAACGGCAAGACTTCAAGCACGAATTATGAAAAGTTGCATGAGAGCGATCATGCTGAAAGCGTGAAAGTGATCTATGATCCTAAAAAGATCAGTTTGGACAAGTTGCTACGCTATTATTTTAAGGTGATTGATCCGGTGAGCGTGAACAAGCAGGGTAATGATGTGGGCAGACAGTATCGCACAGGGATTTACTATGTCAATAGCGCGGATAGGGAAGTGATAGACAATGCCTTAAAAGCGTTACAAAAAGAAGTGAAAGGCAAAATCGCCATTGAGGTAGAGCCGTTAAAAAATTATGTGAGGGCTGAAGAATACCACCAGGATTATTTGAAAAAACACCCCGGTGGCTATTGCCATATTGATTTGAAAAAGGCGGATGAAGTGATTGTAGATAGCGATAAATACACCAAACCAAGCGATGAAGTTTTAAAGAAAAAACTCACCAAACTCCAGTATGAGGTGACTCAAAACAAACACACTGAGAAACCTTTTGAAAATGAGTATTACAACAAAGAAGAAGAGGGTATTTATGTGGATATTACCACAGGCGAGCCGTTATTTTCTTCAGCGGATAAATACGACTCCGGTTGCGGGTGGCCAAGCTTTTCTAAGCCTATCAATAAAGATGTGGTGAAATACGAAGACGATGAGAGCCTTAACAGGAAACGCATTGAAGTATTAAGCCGTATTGGTAAGGCGCATTTAGGGCATGTGTTTAACGATGGGCCTAAAGAATTAGGGGGCTTAAGGTATTGCATCAACAGCGCGGCTTTAAGGTTTATCCCCTTAAAAGACATGGAAAAAGAGGGTTATGGCGAGTTTATCCCTTATATCAAAAAGGGTGAATTGAAAAAATACATCCAAGATAAAAAAACGCATTAAGGGGTGATGACTAAGCCCTCTTAAGGGGGGTTAAAATAGGGGGGGGGTTTAAGCGTTTGGGTTGTCTTTAAAAAACGCTAAAATCCGCCCTAAATAATTCATTTTTTAATTACCCTTACTTTGAAGACATTCTTTTTTAAGTTTTATGGTTTTGTTCTTAAAATATCAATAACTAAAGCTTTTTATTTTTTTAAAATGGGTTTTTAATTTTATTTTTTGTTTCAAACTCATTTTTTAAGGGGGTAGGGGGTTATCCCATTACAACCCCCAAACTAAACCCCCCTAACCCTAAAGAAGCGCTTTTTAAGAAACTATCGCTTGTTAAAAATCAAGCTCTTTGCTATTTCATCTTTCATCTTTAAAAAATGCCCTTGATTTATTTTTAGATTTTTACCCCATAATGAGCTTGTGCAAAGTCGCTAAAATGCTTAAGGCATAAATGAGGAGCAACAGGATTTTATGCACCTTTTCATTAGCCAAAGCAATGAGCTTAATGCCAATGCCCACCCCTAAAAACGCTCCAATACCGGTAATCACCCCCGCTTGAACGCTTATATCATCAAGAACTTTCCCGTTATAAAGAGAGATGACCCCAGATAAAGAAGCGAATACCACAAAAAATAGCCCCAAAGGCACGATTTTTTTAGAATCGTATTTCAAAAAATAGCCCAAAAACGGCACCATTAAAATCCCCCCACCCATGCCTAGCGGGATAGAAAAGATGCCGGTAACAAAACCGGCGAGCATCAAAACCCCATGCGTTCTATCCATAGACACAAAAGGGATTGCACGCTTTTTTTCGGGCGTTTTGTTATTCGCATGCAAATCAAAATGCATTTCTTCAAAATGCTTTGGCTTTTTGTTGCTAGAAAAAGCGTATTTGATAAAGGTGTAGCACACCACCACCACAAACACAGCCATTAAAATTTTATCGTCAATGATTTTTAAGATAAAGCTCCCTAAAATCGCCCCCATTAGCCCTCCAAGCGCGGCAAACGAGCCTTCTTTCAAATCCAATAAGCCCTTTTTGTAATTGATGATAGAGCCGACCACTGAAGAAAAAAGCATTTGCATGAGCGAAATACCCACCGCATGGCTATAGCTAAAATGGGCAAAAATCGCGCTAGGGACGACAATCTCCCCCCCACCAATACCAAAAAACCCGGCGGTGATGCCGGTGAATAGCCCCACAAGAGCCAAAATAAACGCTGTTGATTCTTCCATGAAAAACTCCTTAAATTCTAAAATATTACTTTATCAAAAAAGAGTGATAATCTTTAAAAAATTTTCTTTAATGATTACAAAAATAGGGTTTTGATTACTTTAATTTTATCGCTTGAGAGCGGTTGCAAGAGATTATCTAGGCTCTTTACTGCTTAATTTTAAAAATGCTTTTAAGCGTTTTTAAACAAGCCCCTTTTTTTAAAGAGGGTTTTTAGTAAGCAAACACATAATTGAGGAAAAGGCTATACATCCTTCGGTATTCTAGTTTAGCGCCCATGAAAGAGTAATA